>SLPZ01000180.1 GCA_007131725.1 Balneolaceae bacterium | reverse complement strand
TCAGAATTGCGAAGCAAGAATGATGGAGCGCAACCCGGGGGAGATCAGAGCAAGAAGAAAAGACCCCGAGGCATTAAGTTTTTCAAAACACGATAACACATTCGAGGGGCAGCCGGGAAAGGCTCAGGAGTGAATCCGACAGTTTTTATTTCATAAATGGTTTTCAATCTCTTCTGTAAACTATTCATCATAAATCGGATTGCATGACCCAAATTTAAAAACGAATCCTACTAAACTATTGATATTATTGAATCCAAATTTTAAGCGTCGACGACGCGCACAAAACAGGAAGTGGGCACAAAGGGACGCAGAATATTATTGCAAACAAACTCATTCCCAGATTGAGGAGATTGCCCGATTTCGTCCCGCCTACGCCGCCCGGTATCCCTAACTCTCCTTCTTCCCCAAAAACAATCTGCAATATACGATGTGCACGATCTTGCACCTTGAGCCCTGAAACCTGTCATGGCCTCAATCTGTCCAGCATTCTTGGGAAGGGGATGGTTTCGCGAACGTGGCTCAGGCCGCAAATCCAGGAGAGTGTGCGCTCCAGCCCAAGTCCGTAACCGGCATGTGGAACAGTGCCATATCTTCTCAGGTCGAGATACCATTCAAACACTTCTTTTTCCAGACCTTCCTCTTCGATTCGTCTTTCGAGGGTTTCCAGGTCATCCTCACGCTGGCTGCCTCCAATAATTTCGCCGTAGCCCTCCGGCGCCAGGATATCCATACCAAGAGCGAGTTTGTCTGTCTCATCGCGCTTCATATAAAACGCTTTGATTTCGGCCGGCCAGTGGGTTACAATCAGGGGCACGTCAAACTGCATCATCAGTACGGTTTCGTCGCTGCCGCCGAAATCGTTGCCCCATTCAAAGTTTCGTGCCGACTCTTTCCATCCCGGAATATTCCTGAGGTCTTCCTCAATCTGGTCAATCCGCGCGCCGATCTCTTTAACTCGCTGATCGATCTGAGCTTTTCGCCACTTTTTGGCAGAACCGTGCTCTTTTTTAATCTCTTCGCGCTCTTGTTTGATGTCAGCCAGTTCCTTCTTGCGCGATGCTGCCATTTCATCAAGCATCTCAGCCGTTTCGTCGCTCTTCAGTTTGTCAACGGCCTCGGTATAGGTCATTCGTTCGAATGGCTTATCCAAAAGTGCTTTCATAATAGTCGTATCTCTTTCGAGAATGTCGAGCTCATCTTTATTTTTTTCCAATACCGCTGATACAATCGCTTTGATCATATCTTCGGCAAGATCCATATTCATCTCCAGGTCGTAATAAGCCATTTCGGGTTCCATCATCCAGAACTCCGTAAGATGCCGCCGCGTTTTCGATTTTTCAGCACGAAACGTTGGCCCAAAGGTATAAATCAACCCGTGTGCCATGGCCATCGCCTCACCATAAAGCTGGCCGGTTTGCGCCAGGTAGGCTTTTTCATCAAAATAATCGGTTTCGAAAAGAGTGGTGCTGCCTTCGGCAGCATTTCCTGTAAAAATTGGAGAATCCAATTGGACAAATCCCCTGTCCTGGAAGAAAGTATGGATGGCAAAAACAATCGTATTTCTCACACGCATTGCGGCCCACTGGCGGCGACTTCGAAGCCAGAGATGCCGATTGTTCATCAAAAATTCAACGCCGTGCTCTTTTGGGGTGATGGGATAATTTTCCGCGATTTGCACTACTTTTAAATCCGAAGCGTGCAGCTCATAACCGCCTATACTGCGGTCATCCTTTTTCACTTTGCCGGTAATTTCGAGTGAACTCTCCTGCTTCAGGGTTCCGGCTGCTTCAAATACTTCTTCCGGAACATCATCGGCGGCTACGATACACTGGCAGAGGCCGGTGCCATCACGCACCTCCAGAAAATGAATCGCTTTGCTGCTTCGGATATTGTAAAGCCAGCCTTTCAGGGTTACGGTTTTGTCTTGATGGTCAGATAGCTGATTGATGTAAGTCATAAAACGTAGTTTTAAAAAAGTTTACTGTCAGATGTTTGGCCGCTGTCGAGAATCCGGCAGCAGCAAGGTTTCGGAAAACATGGCCAGATTGAAAAAATCGGCTGAAAACCGGAGAAGGTCCTCTGCTGTCACGGCATCGATGTTTTCCACGAGTTCATCGAGTGTGACAAACCGGTTAAAATAGAGTTCGCTTTTTGCAAGGCGGGTCATGCGGTTGCTGGTATTTTCCTGGGAAAGCATCAGTTTGCCCTTAAGCTGTGCTTTAGCCTCGCTGAGTTCTTTTTCATCTACTTTTTCACTCTGCATCCGCTCAAACTCTTTGTTGATCAGTTCGCGAACGTGAGAAACATACTCTTTGTCGGTGCCCACATACACGCCAAAAAGCCCGGTATCCACGTACGACTGGTTGAACGGCCCGATGGAGTAGCAGTATCCATACTTTTCCCGGATATTTTGATGAAGTCTTGAACTCATGCCACCGCCCAGAATGGTATTGGCCAGCAAAAGCAGGTATTTATCGGGATGGTCGAAATTAAGTGCCCTGCGACCGATAATCATGTGGGTCTGTTCAATCGGTTTGGTCACCTCATGCTGCGTGACTTTATAAGGTTTCAGCGGCTGCTCTTCATTCAGCGTTTTTGTGTCTCCGTTGATATTGAGCATTTGTTCTGCAAGCTCAATAACCTGGTCGTGTTCCAGGTTTCCGGCAACGGCAACCAGCAGATTATCGGGCTGATAGCGGGCTTTCATGTAATCAAAAAGGTGCTGCCGTGTAAAAGCAGATACGGTTTCTTCATAACCCAGCACCGGCCGGCCAATGGGATGATCCCTGAAAATCTGTCCGGTAAACTCTTCAAAAATAAAATCGTCGGGGCTGTCGCGGTACATTTTCATCTCTTCCAGTACCACTTTTTTCTCTTTCTTAAGCTCTTTTTGCGGAAACCGGGGGTTGCGAACCATATCGCTGAGTACATCCAGGGCAGTTTCCAACTTGGTATCGAGGCAGCGGGCGTAGTAGCAGGTATACTCTGTAGATGTGAAAGCATTCAGATATCCGCCAACCGACTCCATACTTTGGGCAATATCATAGGCTGTTCGCTTTTTTGTGCCCTTGAACAGCATATGCTCCAGAAAATGGGTGATGCCGGCTCTTTCAACCGGCTCATTCCGGCTTCCCGTTTTTACCCAGATGCCGACTGAAATACTTTTAACGCTGTCAATTTTTTCCGTTACAATTTTTAAGCCGCCCGGCAGAGAGGATTTTTTGATGTGATGGAGATTCTCGAGTGTATTTATTGCCATAAATTATTTAAGACTTCAATGATTTCAACCGTCAAAAATACGAATATGTGAATCAATTTTTTGATTTGTTTTTTTGAATGCGGACCAGGTGGCTCAGAGAGGATTGAGGGGTGGGGAGGTTTTTTTCAGAAGGAGCCTTCAGTACAAGGAGGTGCTTCGATGCGCGGTTTCTAAAAGCTGATATCGATCCATTGAAGTATCAAAATCACCTTCGTGATGAGTGGAAATAACCTTATTATTGATTCGAACATTGTTTTGTGTTTATTTGAAGGGTAACCTAATATTTTAGGTTTGACACTTCACTATTTTTTGGAATATCTCTTATAACTCGCAGGATGATGGACAATCCATCCGATTATTTTGAATCATTTCCGAATCATTGATATCAATTCATAAATAAAAGCTAAAGCCCAATCCACAAATGAACATTATCCTCGAAACCCCAGTCTTTACCGTTGAAGCGGCCCTGAAAGCGGCCGAATATGGCGCTGACCGCCTGGAGTTATGCAGCTCATTTTATGAAGGCGGGGAAACGCCGGGGCCGGGGTTTTTATCGTTTTTAAAGGAAAAAATCGACATTCCGGTTTTTGTGATGATTCGTCCGCGTGGCGGTGATTTTGTTTACACCAATGACGAAGTGGAGGTAATGAAGCGTGAGATCAAACAATTTTCAAATATTGGCGCCGCCGGATTTGTTTTTGGCTGTCTATATCCGGATAGCACAGTTAACGATAATGCATGCAAATCGTTGATTGAAGCGGCGGAGAACAAACCATGCACATTTCACCGTGCTTTTGATATTTGCAGCAACCAGGAAATGGCACTTGAAAAAATTGTGGAGTGCGGATTCAGCCGTATTTTAACCTCGGGTGGCAAAAACAGTGTTACGGAGGGGTTGCCTCAAATCATCCGGCTATTGAATCAGGCCGGTGACCGAATCATCATCATGCCCGGCGGCGGCATGAAACCCGGGCTGGTGGCTCAATTACGAGAAACGGGATATCTGAAAGAGATTCACGCAAGCTGTAAAAAGATCAGGCCATCAGATCAAATTCAAAAAAATTCCGAAGTACAGCTCACCGCCGATGGTGAAGAAGATGCCGGTGTATTGACGGTGGATGAAACACTGTTTGAGAAATTCAGACGGGTCATACGCTGAGAGTAGAAAAATCGGCAAAAAATCACGTTCTTAGAAACAGTGATATTCTTAAAAAAAATGGAGGACAAATGAAATCAAAAAGAGTTGAATTTAAAGGGGCGCTTGGCGAAACACTTGTCGGGCGAATTGACAAACCGGAAGGAGAAATTAAAGCTTGTGCATTGTTTGCGCACTGTTTCACCTGTTCAAAAAACCTGAAAGCTGTGGGTAACATCACTAAAGCATTGGCACAAAAAGGGGTAAAAACTCTCCGTTTCGATTTTACCGGCCTGGGCGAAAGTGAGGGAGATTTTGCCGATACCAATTTCAGCTCCAATATAGACGATTTGGTGGCAGCATCGGAATTTATGGCTTCAGAGCATCATTCACCTTCTATTTTGATTGGACATTCTCTTGGCGGAGCAGCCGTTTTGCAGGCTTCACACCGCATAGATTCGGCAAAAGCTGTGGTTACAATCGGGGCGCCATCCGAGCCGAAGCACGTTCAGCGGCATTTTGAATCATCAAAAAGGGAAATTGAAGAGAAAGGCGAGGCGGTTGTAAAACTTGCCGATCGGCCGTTCAAAGTAAAAAAACAGTTTCTGGATGATCTTGAAGAGACAAGGATGGATTCGTTTATTGAAAATCTGGGCCGTGCCCTGCTTGTGATGCATGCCCCGCTGGATGAAACCGTGGAAATCCAAAATGCCGCTCACATTTATAAAAAAGCGAAACATCCCAAAAGCTTTATTTCACTCCATGAGGCAGATCACCTTTTGACGAATGAAAAATTCAGCCTCTATTCCGGTTCGTTAATTGCAGCCTGGGCAGAGATTTATCTGGGAAAAAGCTGATAAATACGAATGATCGTTTTACATTCACTGTTAGTTTATTATAACTCTAATCAAATCAAAAATTGACCGAAAAATGAGAATACTACTTACGAGTATAATTGGTGCATTACTTTTAATTTCTTGTGTTGAAGAAGAAATTGTCGAAGAAATCTATGAAGGCCCCGAAACAGATTTTGCTGTTGCGGTGATTCATCCCACTGAAGGGAATGAGATCAACGGTGTTGTTAAATTTACCCAAACGGATGAAGGTGTTCGGGTAGAAGCTACTGTTTATGGCCTTCCCGCTGAATCACTTCATGGATTCCATATTCACGAATATGGAGACTGCCGCGCACCGGATGCACTGTCGGCGGGCGGACATTTCAACCCCACTGATATGCCTCACGGAGGACCGACCGATACCGAACGCCATTTGGGTGACCTCGGAAACATTCCGACCGATGAAGATGGTGTGGGCTACCTGGAATATGTGGATGAAAAAATCAGCCTTAGAGGCGAGCATTCAATTCTTGGTTATGCGGTAATTGTACACGAAGACCGGGACGATTTGGTGTCTCAGCCGGTTGGAGATGCAGGCCCAAGAAAAGGGTGTGGTGTAATCGGTGTTGGCAACACGGAATTTTAAGATCTGGTATTTTTTTAATTATTACACGATTCATGAAAATAATCCCGGTTTGTACCTGAATCTGTTTGGCGCGTGATAAGTGACCTTGAAGCGTCTGAAGCATAGCGGAAGTCCTTCAAGCGTCACCGTGCATCCCTGTTAAAGAACGCTTCAAGGAGCTTACGCACGCTTGAAGGTTCTTTTGAATTCCGGCTTGTACCGGGATTTTTTTGGATTTAAGAAAATGAATTTTGGATAATGATTGCATGAAATGATATTTTAATATAATCTGATAAGAAATCAGTTTATGCTCAGTTTCACTTCTGTTTACCAAATCATTTTATGCAAATTTTTCTATTCGTTCTGTTTCTTCTTGCCTGGCCTGACCATCATCCGCAAACCGCTTCCGAAATAGACGGATACTGGACCGGTGCCATTGAGGTGTACGATCAGGAGCTGAATATTCAGATTACATTTTCATTTACCGATGGAATTCTGGATGGGGTTATCGACATCCCGCAGCAGGATGCATATAATCTGCCGGTTGAAGTTCTTGAAGTTGAAGAAGAAATCATTACGTTTCAATTTGAAACGGGAACGGGGCCTGCCGTTTTCCGGGGTCGATGGGATGCTGATAATAACACCATCGAAGGCGAATTTGAGCAGGTAGGTGAAAAATTTCCGTTCAAACTTACTAAGCAAAGGCCATCCGGGCCAACCGGGTCTCAGCTCTTTGAGGAAGAGATCATTGTCCCTACACAAGCCGGGCAAATCAGCGGCAATTTGCTGCTGCAGGAAAATCCGGCGCCACTGGTAATTATGCTTTCGGGAGCAGGCTCGCAGGATCGCGATGAAAATGTTGCGGGATTCCGGCTGTTTGGCACACTCTCAGCCGAACTTTTTGAAAGTGGTTTTTCTTCTTTTCGGTTTGATGATCGCGGAATAGGCCAATCGCAGGGAGAAGAAGATGCCACACTGCAGGAACTGGCCAAAGATCTTGTGGATATAATGGATTATTTGAAATCGAATCATGAAGATCAGATAACCGGACTGGTTTTGATTGGCCATAATCAGGGCGGGCTTGTGGCTTCTCTGGCAGCGAAAGAATCGGATGTGTCGGGATTGATTTTTATGGCTTCTCCTTTTTTACGCGGCGATGAAATTATTAAAGAACAGATTCGCCTGATTTCTGAGCGGAGAGACATTTCTGAAGAAGTAATGCAGGTAAACCTTGATTTTCAGAACCGGATTTTTGAAGTGGTAAGGACTGGATCTGACTGGGATGAGGTTGAGCAGGATTTGGCTCAGCGTCTTCGTGCACAAATTGATCAGCTCCCCGACCAGCAGCGTGAAGCACTCGGAGATATGGATGGATTTATTCAAAGCCAGATCAACCGGCAGCTTTCAACGGCCAAAAGCCGATGGTTTAAATCGCTGATTGAGCTGGAACCGGCAGATGTTATTTCGGAGCTGAAAGAAATACAGATGCTGGCGGTTTTCGGAGAGAAGGATACACAGGTTCCGGCTGCATCAAATATTGAAGTTTGCAATCAGATCTCATCCGATCCCGAACTGGATCTGGATGTTGTTGTGATTGATCATGCCAACCATCTTTTCCAGCAGGCCAACACCGGCATGCCCAGTGAGTACGGAATGTTAGGCCGCGAATTCACCGATGATTTTATCAATGCTGTTCTGAACTTTTTGAATAAGTTTTGACCTGAATATTAGAAAACATCCGCTATGCCTTTGCAGACAGAACGGATTTAAACCTTGGGTGGAATAATTAGAACTATTCTGCTTTCCAGTTCTTTATTTCATTGCGGATTATAATCTCCAGCTTATCTACATAAACTCGGCCCTGTTTCATTTTCGCGATAACCGATAATTACTGAAATCCCTCCTTCCGATTTAACTTTATAAATTTCAAAAAAAAATTTGACAGGTTTTACAACAAAATTACGCACTTAGAGATTGAAGGAAGTCATTATTGGCTTCTGTTAATTTAACTGAAGTTACGCATGGATTGTATTAAATTTTAGCCCAAAAAGCCCCTTATTGTGGAAAACTTGCTGGATTTATACACCGACTATCTGTTAACGACTCCTACTCAAGCGACCTGCACT
>SLPZ01000266.1 GCA_007131725.1 Balneolaceae bacterium | reverse complement strand
TGCAGTTCGTATTAACTGCAGAAAAGTTATGTCCAATCCTGCTTATAAACATTAACCAAATCTGTTCTCACAAGTTTCACAAGATATTCAAGTTTTTGCCTGTGACATGCCCTGAATTCAGTATAATCCATTTCAGGCATCTGTTCCTTCAGACACTCAAAATGTGATATATCATTGTTATTGCCAATAAAATATTCCTTGATGATCTCCCTTGATGCATTCATATATGCATTTAACAAATTTATTGACATCTTCTTTTTACTCAGATAGTTATAACCAACCTTAAATCGAACTGATTTTACACTTCTTTCAAGAAACTCGTCAAATTCACCATTTAATAACTGTAAATCTACCTCGGTTTCAGCTTGATTTTGTTTCTCATCTTTGTTGAAATGAATAAAGATTTCGCGAATAATTAAAGCAAGCCCCACAACAGAAACACGTTTTTGATACTGATCCTGGTGCATCATGATTTCAATCACTTCAATCAGAATATCAGGGATCTGAATATGTTTGTGAAGCCGTTGACTCAACTTAATCTGCAAAAATTCTGATGGCATTTTAGGCAAATTAATCGAACCATCCTCGATAACTAACTCCCCGTTTTTGCAACAAACACTCCAATCGCAATTACTTTCCCGAACAGCCAGCTTTAAGTTTCTGATAATTTTTTTTAAAGACGGGTCAGTCTCACCTATAGCCCTGAACAGATTGTCTTCAACTTTTGTAAAAATGAATTTTCGCAGCGCAATAGACAATTCTGTCTCACTAAGATTCTTAACATCATAATTATCAAAATACTCTCTAAATTTTATTAACCTCCCACTTTCGTCTTTTTCAAAACTTTCTGCAATAAAATCCCAAGCTAAATCATTGAGGTTTTCTCCATGAAACAGATAAAGCTTGTTTGAAGAAGCTTTCATTTTTAAATAGGCAAGTGCCAGTGAATGGCATTCTTCTATAATTATTTGAAGTTCTTTAGTATGATTTGATGACTTCAAACAGCATCTTAATGAATATTTTAACCCCATAGCACATTTCTTTTGTAATGTATAGCCAAAGCACAATAAAAAAAAAGTGATTTAATTTTACAAACGATTACAATTTAATTCTTTTCATCTTTTATTATCTACACATGCATTTTATACAATGTATTTTTGATTAAACTATATCAATCTGTTGATTTAATTTGATTTACAACTATTTTATCACACTAAATCTATGCTTTCTAATTATTTTTAAAATTTGTTAATACTCAAATACCTTTGCACAATATTAACATAATTGCTTTCACTGTGATAGATTTACTCAGAACCCAAAAAGTTATCGGACCTTTTTTTTGATAGCTTTCGGTGTCGACAGCAGGCCCCTGCAGGCCCCTACCTCCCCATCTGCCTCAAGCGGTCTCTTGCCTCTTGCTGGTAGTGGCGGTCGTTTTCGGAGATGGCAGGCAGGCTGATGGCTTTTTCGAGCATCGGAATGGCTTTGGAGTACTCTCTGTACTCCTGGTAATGCTGTCCAAGATCCAGGTAGAAAAGAATTTCGTCCGGCTCCATGCGGATTGCGCGCTTCAGGTACTCTTCCGCTTTTTGTTTACTTGCGCCGTCGGGCAGACGCCCATAGATCATCCGTGCGGCAAACCGTTCTGCCTGCGAAACATTGGCCAGATTGGAGTGCCAAACGCCCAGCAGGTGCCAGGCCGGAGCGTAGCCGGGATCCATGGTTACGGCTCTGTCCGCATGCTCCTTGATTTCACCGATAAGCCGGAAACGCTCGCTTGAATTGGGCATATCATCCACCAAAGCAGCGGTGGCGATGCCGTAAACATAATGCGATCTTGGCTTATCCGGGTGGTGTCGAAGACAGGTGCGGGCAATCTCACGGGCCTTTTCGTAATAACGGACTTCATCAGAAAAATTTGACTGCCTCTGCCCTTTTCTCGTGTACAACAGGCTTGCATTCCAGAGAGCATCATAATTTCGGGGAGCTTTTTCCAGCACTTCCAGGTATAGATTTAATGCTTTTTCTTCCTGACCTGAATTATGAAATTCTTCGGCTTCAATCAATAGACTATTAACCGGATCAAATGTATTTGCTGATACTTCCTGCCCGTGTAAAAAGAAGAAAACGAACGGGATGACAGCAAAAATGTTGAATCGTTGCAAGCAGTATGACAGTTGTTTTTGATTACTCATTTTTCGATTGCATGAAGTGTTGTCTGCTTTTGAATTGCCGTTTACAAACTAATCACTATAACGTAAAACTCTCCTTTTCACACATAGTTTCAAAGAAATATTTAAACCCAAAAAAGTCGTTAGATCTTTTTTACCCTGCGGGCCGACATTGAAACACAATGGTTTATGAGCATTCATTAAAGAATGAATCCCTACTGGTTTCAATGTCGGGGTTTACCCCGACAAATCATTGGTTCACAATGTTTTGTCGGCCCTTCGGGCAAAATTGTCATTGTTCCAATGACAATATTGGGTTAAATGAATTAATTCTAACTTCTGGAGCTGAAATACTGTGCTGCTATAACTATTAAAAAAGAATATTAAAGAAAAGTACAAAATCATCTTTTATACTTTAGCTCAGAAATGCATAGCTTTCGGATTAATCAAAATTTTTATCATCGTTATAGAAATTCATAATCAGTATCTCTCAAATATGATTTCATCTGAACAGGCAATGTCGCTCGAAAACCGGTATGGCGCCCAAAATTATCATCCGCTGCCGGTGGTGCTGGCTCGCGGAGAAGGGGTGTATGTCTGGGATCCCGAAGGAAACCGGTATTTTGATTTTTTATCAGCCTACTCGGCCGTAAACCAGGGGCATTGCCATCCCAAGATCATCAGCACACTGAAGGAGCAAGCCGAAACACTGACGCTGACTTCCCGCGCTTTTTACAACAATGTTTTGGGTGAGTTTCAGCAATATCTCTCCGAATACTTTGGTTTCGAAAAAGTTCTGCCGATGAACACCGGCGCCGAAGGGGTTGAAACAGCCATCAAACTGGCCAGAAAATGGGCGTATGAGATAAAAGGGGTTGAAGAAAATAAGGCTGAAATAATCGTCTGCAGAAATAACTTTCACGGCAGAACCACCACCATCATTTCGTTTTCTGATGATGAAGGCGCCAGCAAAAACTTTGGCCCTTATACTCCCGGCTTCAAAAAAATTGATTATAACAATCTCGAACAGCTCGAAGAAGCCCTTCAGTCAGATCGGGTGGCAGGTTTTTTGGTCGAACCGATTCAGGGAGAGGCCGGTGTAATGGTGCCTGATGATGATTACCTGGAAAAAGCGGCTGAACTTTGTAAAAAACACAATGCTCTCTTTATCTGTGATGAAATTCAGACCGGAATTGCCAGAACCGGAAGCCTGCTTGCTTCGTGTGGAAACTGCACCTGCGAAGGCCATTGTGAGCGTCAGCCGGAACACTTTATTAAACCGGACATTCTGATTTTAGGCAAAGCCATTTCAGGGGGAGTTTACCCGGTGTCAGTTGTTCTTGCTGACAGCAAGGTGATGGATGTATTGAAGCCCGGCCAGCACGGCTCCACTTTTGGCGGCAATCCGCTGGGCTGCAAAGTTGCCATGGCTGCACTTGATGTGGTAAAAGATGAAAATCTGGCTCAAAATGCCCGAAAACTCGGTGTGATTTTCAGGGACGAAATGAATCAACTGGCTTCTGAATCTTCACTGATCAAAGCTGTGCGAGGCAAGGGCCTGCTGAATGCAGTGGAAATAAACGACACTCCTGAAAGCAAAACGGCATGGCAGCTCTGCGTTCAGTTAAAAGAAAACGGCTTGCTGGCCAAACCCACACATGGCAACATCATCCGATTTGCCCCGCCGCTGATTATGACTGAAGAACAGTTGATGGAGTGTGTTCAGATCATCCGAAAAACATTTTTAGAGTACGAGGCAGATTATACAGAACCCATAAATTAATTACACAAATTGCAATCAGAGATGCTCATGCAGAGTTACTTTACGTTGATTAAGAAAGTATCAAGTATTGAGTAGCAAGACGGTGGGTAATACACAGAGTTGTTCTCGATAAACAGGGTTTTGATTTGTGTAATTTTTAAACAGAAACTCTATAATCTTTTAGGTAAAGTGCAAAGTGCTTTTCATAGGCTACAACACCTTTTCACTTTTGCGTTTTCACTTTTCACTCATCACTTAACTCTCACTTTTCACAAAATATTTCTTATTCTTGAGGAAAGAACTGCAATTTGCTAAACCCGATTTAACGTATGCCGCACAAAATTGACCCCAAAAATGTCCGCTCAGTTCTTGCTAAGCACATGCTCACTGACGGGCTCGACCTGGTGCTCGACCTGGACAAAAGTAAAGGCGCCTATCTTCATGATTCGGCCACCGGAAGAGATTATCTCGATTTTTTCACATTTTTTGCATCAAACCCGCTGGGGATGAACCACGATCGCCTCGCGGGTGACCCCGATTTTGTGGCGAAGCTGGGCCGGGTTGCTATCAACAAACCTTCCAACTCGGATGTTTATACGCAAGAAATGGCCGAATTTGTGGATGCTTTTTCCAGAATGGGAATCCCCGATTATCTGCCCTATGCTTTCTTTGTATCGGGTGGTGCGCTTGCTGTTGCCAACGCCCTGAAAGTTGCTTTCGACTGGAAAGTTCAAAAGAATTTCCAGAAAGGATACCGCACCGAAAAGGGGCATAAAGTTCTCCATTTAGACAAGGCGTTCCACGGGCGAAGCGGCTATACGCTGTCTCTAACCAACACTGAACAAAATAAAATCAAATATTTTCCGAAGTTCGATTGGCCCCGAATCCACAATCCCGCAATTCATTTTCCTTTGAATGAGAACAACCTGCAACAAGTGATTCGGGAGGAAGAACTGGCGCTCGCTCAGGCTCGTCAATATTTTGAAACGAATAAGGATGATATCGCCTGTATTCTGCTGGAGCCGATTCAGGGTGAAGGCGGCGATAACCATTTCCGTGTTGAATTTCACCAGGCGCTGAGGGATCTGGCCGATGAATACGATGCCCTGTTTATTTATGATGAAGTGCAGACCGGTGTGTGTCTGACCGGAAAATTCTGGGCTCACGAATATTACGTAAAGCCGGATATTCTGGCCTTCGGCAAAAAGGCGCAGGTTTGCGGTATTCTTGCCGGCCGCCGGATTGATGAAGTTGAAACCAACTGCTTTAAAGTGCCATCGCGAATTAACTCAACCTGGGGAGGAAACCTGGTTGATATGGCCCGTTTCCAAAGAATTCTGGAAGTGATTGAGGAAGACCGGCTTATTGAAAATGCTAAGAGTACCGGGGCTTATCTGCATCAAAAACTGCTGGACATTTCTGAAGAAATTGAATTCTTCTCCAATGCCAGGGGTAAAGGATTGTTCTGTGCAATTGATTTGCCCGACACCGAAACCCGTGATGCCGTTCGAAAAGAATGCTTTAAAAACGGTTTGATGATTCTTGGCTGCGGCACAAAAAGCATCAGATTCAGGCCACCGCTAACTGTTCAAAAATATCAAATTGACGACGGTATTGAGATTCTGAGAAATAGCTGCCTGGAAGTGGCCGATTCAGCCAATGGGCTTCAGCTCAGCACTACTTAAAAAACAGATCGGCGAAATTTTTCTGTCCATATTCCTGGCGGATTGTGAGTTAAAAAAAAGTTGTGTTATTTATACCACCACCTTAAACAACTAAATTACAACCTTATGTCTTACATTAAATTGGACAATGATCTGCCCGGAATCATCGGCCTGATGCAATACCGGCCGGATACAGCCAAAATTCTTGGTGAATTGGCTGAGACTTTACTAAGAGGGCCCTCAACACTCACTTCGGCCGAACGGGAAATTATCGCTTCCTATGTTTCACATCAAAACGAATGCCATTTTTGCCATTCCTCACACGGTGCTGCAGCAGCACACCATCTGGACGGAGATTTAAATCTGCTCGATGAAATAAAAAACGGATTTAAAAACAAGGACATCACCCCTAAACTGCGCGCCCTGCTGAGCCTCTCCAAAAAAGTGCAGATTAATGGCAACAGAGTTACCGAAGATGACATCGATAATGCCCGTAAAGAAGGGGCAACAGACCGGGAAATTCATGATACGGTTTTGATTGCCGCCGCATTTTGCATGTTTAACCGATACGTTGACGGGCTGGGAACCTGGGCTCCAGAAGAGAAAGAAGCCTACGATGATACCGGAAAACGCCTTGCTCACAAAGGCTACTCAATGAGTTAATTTCTGTTGATAACTTACAGTTCCGGATCCAAATTATTTGATACCCGGACAGCCAGTTGAATTCACCTCAGATCATTTGGTGTGACTCGGGCTGGAGAACCAATTCACTCAATACCGAATCGCCCTGCTGCAGTGCTGCGTAAAAAACAGCTTTTGCCACTTCATCTGCGGTCAGCATTTTATCTCTTTGAACACGCATATTCACGTTTTGGTTATCCCAGAAAGGGGTGTCTACTCCTCCAAGATAAAACAGCGAATACCGAATACCGGTGCGTTTATGTTCTTCAACCAGAGCTTTGGTAAAACCGGTAACAGCATACTTCGAGGCTGAATAGATTGAAGTATTTTTCATGACAGTTTTACCCAGAATTCCCGGGAACATGATGACATTTCCTTTTTTTGCTGAAGCCATATGTCGTGTCACCTCCTGAGTAACTAAAAATGTACCCAGAATATTTACATTCAGTACATTTGCAGCTTCAACCGGATCGATATCGTGCAGCGGCTGAATCATTCCAGTGCCGAATGCATTCACTAAAACATCAATTCCCCCATGATTTTCAATCACTTTCTCCGCCATTTCTGAAACGGATTTGCTGTCAGTAACATCGACTTTTATGCCTGAAACGTTTCTTCCATTTTGTTCAAGTTCAGACACCAGCTTGTCCAGTTTGGTTTGATCTCGTCCGGTTATAGTAACTTTGGCACCTGCCTTTAAAAACTGTTCAGCACAAGCATGGCCAATTCCGCCTGTTCCGCCTGTGATTAATACACTCTGATTTTTCATTTCTTATTTTTTGATGATTTTGCTATTGCAATTCATGTTACTTTTTCTGTTATGTTCAAAAATTGCAAAGGCATTGATTATAAACGTATCAACTAAACAGTATTCAATCAAAAACGTTCATCAGAGTGGAGGTTTTTCCGATCCGGCATGTCCAAAAAACATTTCTCAAATAACAGGGAATTTCTATTTTACAGGCTGTCTGTTCAGAAATAGTTAACCCTTCAAAAATTCACAATTGCATGCTCAAACGATTTTTACTGATTCCGATCTCAATCATTCTTCTGATTTTTCTTGTAGCGGATCTTCAGGCTCTGGAAAATGGAAATAACGATGAAACCACTATCGAAAACTGGCTTTTGCTGGGCCCTGTGCAGACTCAGCTTCCCATTTGGCACGATGTTTCGAATGTAAGAAATGAAACTTTTGACCTGAACAACCTTCTTACTTACAATCCGGTAAATATTTCAGGCTGGATGCCTGAAGAAGGAGAGAGAGTTCACTGGTCGGCTGACAGATCGCTGAACTGGCGATCGCAATCCACTGCCAATTTTGCAGCGGATGATCCGGATAAACCTGCCTATGGCTGGGCGTCTTTCTATTTGGAAAATGACCGGTTTGCAAAAACAACACTGAAAATCAGCAGCCGGCATCCGTTTGTACTTTATGTGAACGGAAACCAACAAGGGGTAAAAAGCAGCAGCGAGGAGTCAGATGCGGACCCCGGCAGCCATTCGCAGGAATTAACGCTGCTTCACGGTAAACACACTGTGGTTGTGCAATCACTCTATAACCCCGGGATTGATGCAGCCTGGACGATAACCGGCAGTTTTACCGAAAATAACGATGCAGCTCTCACACAATCACTCAAACCAAAACGCAAACTGGATCTTGAAACGCTTGCAAATCAACCGCAGCTTGGCAGTCTCGCAATTTCGGCCAATGGTAAACTGGCAGCGATGCG
>SLPZ01000020.1 GCA_007131725.1 Balneolaceae bacterium | reverse complement strand
GCAAAAGAAATTATTGATTTATTAATGATTTGGTTTTTTTATTTAAAATATTCTGATATGTTAACACTGCATTATAATTTCTTTTAGCTCCTGCTGGTTGTTGAAGTACGTTAAATTATTGCCTTCCAGTTCTTTCAGGCAGCCTTTTTGAGGCAAAATTATAGGTTTGTTATAACTTTTTGCCAGCGGTACTCCACCTGATGAAAATATTTCTTTGTAATTAAATATTAAGTAGTCGGCTGCATTCATAAATTCTGGTACGCACTCTTCTTTTATGAACTGCGGAATGAGAATAATATTTTCTTTTTGGCGGGCGTATTTTCGAATGTTTTTGTAAACCTTCATCTGACCTTTTTTGACAGGGCCAACAATAATCAACTTTTTTTGAATCGGTTCATCCGTAAAAATCTCACAAACCTTGTTGATTTGTTTATATGCACTGATGTGGCCAAAAATCAGAAATAGCCGGTCTTGCACTTTTATATTTACATCATATCGATGATTAATGGCTTCAACAGCAGCAGCCCTGGGCATTAATTGCGGTGGATAGGAGGGGTGCGGCCAAACCCTGATCTTTTTTGGATGAATATTAAAAAAGGTACTCACATCAACCACAACGGTTTTGCATTCTAAATGAAGCCTGTCGGCCTTTTTGGCGAGCCATTTTCGCGTTTTGTAATTGATCCACTCGAAACGTGTATCGAGCGGCATTTTATTGTGAATAGTCCAGACCAGTTTTCCCCCAAGTAGTGTGTATAGCCAGATGCAGAAAAGCTTGTAAAAAAAAACAAATCCAGAAAGAACGCCGGAGTAGGAAATCCAGTGATAATGAAGAATACATGGCTTCCCGAACATGCGATAGAAAAGTAATTTTAAATGGCCGGCAGTACTCACACTTTTTATCGAGTAATCCGGGTTATCCAGAAGGTTCTTATAAAAAAGATAGAGATAATCCGATTTTTTATAAGCAAAACGAATGGGAGGTGCCACGAACAAAACAGACGGCGATTTCTCAGTCAGGCCGGCATACAAATCTTCAAGGCGATCTAATGTATATGTTGAATCATCCATCAAAAAAAGTATTGAAGTCCAAAAGAGTGCACAGTCCCAAACCCGGTTGAAAACGGGACGATGGCATAGTTTACACGAACAGGTTCAATATTTAAGCCCAGGCCAAAACTGAAAGGCCGTTCTGTGGGGCCGAAACGGTAGCCCCCCTGAATATAAAATAGTTCTGCAATATCGGCATTCATGGCAATACTGAAAAAAGATTCATCGGCATCACGGTCAATAAAATCACTGGTGGGTTTTTCTTCAATCGGCTTGCTCCAGTCTGTATAAATAGAAATCAGCACCGGCAGATCATTTTCTCCGGGTGTTACAAATTCAATCAGGTCTGCAGAAATTCCGGCATTCACTGTTGCCGGCAATGTGGTTGATATTTCATCCAAACTTTCCATTGTACCAAGATTTTTCACAGATGCAGCAGCAACCACACGTTCATCGAATAACTGAACCGCAGCCCCGGTGCTGATTGAATATCCGTTGGCACGGAACTGAAATACTTCTTCCCGCAGGAACTGACCGGTAATGCCCGCTGAAAAAGCACCCAATTGATAAGCAGCTGCACCCGAAATAGAGAGGTAACCGATAGAAAAATCTCCGGCAGGCGGCCCTGGCTGATCACGGGCTTCAAACCCATCCGACCTGGAATTATACACTCCAAATGCATAAGCCGAGCGGTTTCGCAGAAAATTAACGGCAGCAAACTGATTGTTTACATTGGATATCCACAGTGAATAACTGGCATCAAGGCTCGACTGGCTATCCAATACCAAAAGTGCAGGATTTGTGTAAATGGCTGAGGGACCGGTTTTAGCAGCCGTAGAAGCTTCCGAGATGGAGAGCAGACGGGATGAGGGGCCGATATTCAGAAAATCGAGCCCGCTGCCTGTATCCTGTGCGTAAAGCTCACTGCCGATAATCGAAAATAGTAGTAAAAATACCAATCGTTTCATAAAAACTTATAAATGCAGCCTGATGGCAAATACATGCATAGTTGAAAGTTGCGAAGGTTCCCGCATAAAAGCATAATCTATTGATGGCGAAAACCGGTCATATGGTAAATGTATTGAAAATCCGGCACTTGGTTGCAAAACATTTTCTTCGCCGATATCCAGAAGCTGAAGGCCGCCGCGAAGAGTCAGCCGTTCGTGTGCATGAAATCGTGTTCCCATTCTTGCAAACCGGCTGTATGAAGTTTCATCTTCGCGGATTGAACGGGGCTGCCCTGGTTCACCATCATCATTTTCAGTTACCAATAGAACAGTTTCAGCTTTTTGCCTGCGGTTTTCCATGTCTAAACTGATCAGCCAGGAATCAGTTACATCAACCGAAATCCCTGCGATAAAACGTGTGGGAAAGGCCTGTGAATTGTCTGAACGTTCGGTTCCATAGAGATCGGATGTATTTACATTCTGTTCGGCAATAATATCCTGAACGGTAAAACCAGCAGCAACTGAGGGGTGAATTTGCACACGAAATCCCAAATCAAGGCCGACACTGCTGCTGTTGGGGATGTCGCGGTGAAAATTGGAAAGATTATATTTGAGTCCGATTCCACCCCAAAAAGCATCACTGAATCGAAGGGCAAAATTTCCAATAAACTGGTATTCGTTTGTGGAAAAATATTTGGTGTGATAGCCGCTCTGTGTGCGTCCGTCAATATCCTTCACTCCTGCATTGATAATACTGAGTGACAGGCCGGCCGAAGGCGGTAAGTTGAAATGGGAATGAGCCATATGGAGGCGGCGGTCGAACCGCAGAGCCGCGGTTGAGAGATCAAATTGGATATGATCAGCCGGTTGTGCTGATAGTGCCGGGTTATAGTAACTGTAACTTCCTTCGCTCTGTACGGCAGACATCGCATTTCCCATGGCCATTCCCCTCGGCGAAAATCCCATTCTTGAGAACGAACCCGCGTAACCACCGCTTTGTGCGAGTAATTCAGTCAGCGGCAAAAAAGCTGCTAAAAGCAAAAGAATCAGTGCTATTTCGGATTTCTTCAAAAACATCAATCGAGCAGTAAAATTTTTCCGTGGGCATTGCCTGATGGCGTTTCAACCGTGAAAAAGTAGGTTCCGTCAGCGGCAATCCGGCCTTGTTCATCGGTTCCGTCCCAGATAACTTCGTATGAGCCTGTTGATGAGACAGAGGAAATCTGCAGGGTTTTCACCGGGTTCATTCCAAAATCGAATATCCGGATGGTGGCACTTCCCGTTTTAGTCATCTCATATTTAATGCGAATGTTAGAATGCTGAGCCGGAGAAAACGGATTGGGGTACGCATATGCATCCACATCGGGAGCATTTGGCTGGTAAACATTGCCTCCGCGCAAAGGAACATCCGTTCGGATGATTCTCCAGCTTGATCCGCCGTCGCCGGTAGCCGCAATTCCGTCGCTGGTGCCTACCCAGAGGTTTTGTTCGGTTGCCGCAACGGCAAAGTACCGGGCATCCTGTTTAATGAAAGAGTTGGGGCTGATGATCTTTTCAATCCGGTTCCAGGTGGCTCCGTCATCCGATGATTTATATAAACCGTTATCTGCTGCTACAAAAATATCATTTTCAAAAAAACCGATGTCGTTTGCGCGGACTCCTTCCAGAAACCTGCTGAATGTTTGCCCGCCATCATCGGTAAAAACTACTCCATAAGCGTCACGGTTATCAGGGTCGGCCCGCCAGTTGGTCATCCAGATTCGATCCGTGTCCGGCTGCTGCCGAATTTTCTGTATCCAGTTAGACATGAGGCTTTGATCGTTTTCCGGTTCAAACGCAAATCGGCGCCATTCTATCTGATCTACAGGTGCCGACAGGGCATTTTCTGAGACATTTATGCCTGCGGCCGTTCCCACCCATACGCGCTGCCGGTCATCAATCAGCAGGCCGAAGCCAAGCAGGTTGTTGTCGAAACGGGGGTCGTAGCGATTGATGGCTTCACCATCCGGGGTTTGAGAAAACCATTGGTAGGATTGATCAGGGTTTAGTTCTGTTTCGAAAGAAGGAGGGAGAATGATCCGCTCCCAGGTTGCCCCGGAGTCGGTGCTTCGAAGCAAGCCTGATGCCCAGTTGACAGAGAGTAAAGTATTTTCGTAGAAATCCACTTCAAATGGTGGAGATTGTTCGGGTACGGTGATTCGTGTGCGGATGTAAGTTTCATTTCCGTATTGAAATTCAATATCACACGGAGGGCCAACCGATTCGGCCGTACAATCATGTTGTTCGTCCGGGCGCTCATCCATCGGGAAGGAGATAAATTCCCAGGATTCTCCATGATTATAACTCTGATAATATCCCTGTGCAGCGTTAACACTCTGCCCGCCAATTGAGGATGTGAAGCCGAGCCCGGCAAATATCCGGCTGCCTTCAGTTGAGAGAGAAAAAGCACGTCCTCTACCGTTGAAAATGCTGTCGGCATTTTGCGGGACAAAAATATCTCCGGTCTGTTCAAAATAGGCGTTAAGCCCAGGTCCCATCCACAGCGAATTGCCATCAGCTTCGAGTGTAGAGACTGAGTTTTGCCGGATGGTGGTAAACCGGTCGTCAATCGGGCCGAATGGCATAATTTCGGTTTGAGACTGGCCGTAGGATGGATGACTTACAGTTGCAAAAATTGCAGTTATACCTACTAATAAAACCAACGATCTGAATATCATAAAAAAATCCAACTCTGCAGAGCAGTTTCACATCTGAATAAACTTCAGGTTAGGTTACAAAAAAGCTGTGAGAATGTATATTTAAATATTAAAGTGAGTTCGATATAAAATCATTAGAAAATTTTTTGGTGATTCAATATTATCTCAAAAAAGAAAAGGAGTCCCCGGTCAGAGAGACTCCTTTTAGATTTAGCAATCTATAGAATAGGCATAGCATGCCTACCTGGTGTTATATAGCAATCACAAATGGGTGTGCCATCTGTTTTAATCCATAATTTTACGCAAGAATGCAGGCTGATCGGTGTCCCGCTTATCTATACGTTCTGATCTGTCGTTTATCGGTGTATCATCGTTACTCGCTTTCCGTTGTTCCTGATCCGTTTCCGCCAGTTCATCTTCCTTTTCGGCATCTTCGATACTTCGCATATACTTCAGGTTTCTTCGGTGAATGGCTGGAGAATCAAGATTTTTGAGATTTTTTTCGCCTTTATAAAAAGGTCCGTCGCCGGAATGGGTACGGCGTTGTGCTATTTCACTGGCCTTCGGCAAAGAAAGTGAGCGTTCTTTTCGGGCTGTTTTTTCAGGCTGTCCGTTTGGAGCAACCTTAGCCTCTTTTCTGTTTTCGCTAAGCTCAAACCCGGTGGCAATCACGGTTACTCTCAGTTCTTCTCCGTATGATTCATCCAGAACGGTGCCGAGAATAATCTCTGCATCTTCTCCCGCTTCCTGCTGAATGATGCTCGTTGCCGTTGTGGTTTCCCGCATTCCGAGATTATCACCTGAAGAAATGTTAACAAGTACATTTCTTGCGCCGCGAATGCTCACGCCATCGAGCAGGGGAGAGTTGATGGCTTCGCGTGCAGCAATTTCTGCGCGGTCGGGTCCGCTTGCCGTAGCTGAACCCATAATGGCCGCACCTCCGTCAATCATGGTAGTGCGAACATCGGCAAAGTCGAGATTGATCAATCCCGGCATTAAAATCAGGTCCGAAATCCCCCGGGTGGCGTTATAGAGCACCTCGTTGGCTTTTTCGAAGGCCTCAATCAGCGAGGTGTTTTCATCAGAAATATCCAGAAGGCGCTCATTCGGAATCACGATAACAGTGTCGCAGTTCTTCTTGAGCTCGGTGATGCCGTCGAGGGCGTACTTCATCCGCACTTTACCTTCGCAATTGAACGGTGTGGTGACAATACCTACCGTCAAGATTCCTTTTCGTTTGGCAATTCCGGCTACAACGGGAGCTCCCCCGGTTCCGGTACCTCCGCCCATTCCTGCTGTAATGAAAATCATGTCGGCAGAATCGACAGCTTCATCCAGTTCGTGGCGGTTTTCTTCCACGGCTTCGCGGCCAATTTCCGGACGGGCGCCCGCCCCAAGCCCTGATGTGAGATTGGCTCCGACCTGAATGGCAATATCTGCCGAATTATTTTTCAGTGCTTGCGCGTCTGTATTCAGTGCTATGTATTCTACACTGTCCAGTCCTTTTCGGATCATGTTATTGATGGCATTACCTCCGCCACCGCCAACACCGATCACTTTTATTTTCGCATTATCCTGACCTTTTTCGTCAAAACTAAAGCGTGATGTTACATATTCCATAGTTAACTCCGTTTATGATTGCTGTTTTATGCTAAATGTTAGATTGCTGTTGTCTGTTTATGATTGATTGTGTCTTGATAAAAATTTGTGACTCGTGGCACGACTCTAAGTCGTGCCACGAGTTTCGAATTTCGATTAAAATTACAGTTCCTTAAACCAGCTCTTCATCCGTTCTGTGATGGAATCGAGCACTTTTTCAACACCTGTTCCTTTGGAAGATGTAGGCACCATCGCCTGGCTTTCCACTCCTTCGGCCTTCAGTGCATGCAGCACAAGCCCAACACTGGTAGCGTAAATGGGGCTGTCCACTTCATCAATCAAACCGCCTGCCAGGCCCAGAGGCCGTCCGATTTTTGCATCCATCCCCAACACTTCGTTGGCAAGGGGACAGATATTTTTGATGAGCGACCCACCTCCGGTAATCACAATACCGGCGCTGAGACTGCTTGCATATCCGCTGCGTTTCACTTCAATGGCGATGATTTCAAGAATTTCTTCCATTCGAGCCTGGATAATTTTTCCGAGAATACTCTTGGTGATCTCTTTCGGCGGCCGCCCGGCAATGCCCGGTATGGTGATGGATTCATCCTCATCAATCAAATCCACAAAGCACTCACCGTGCTCATGCTTCAGTTTTTGTGCCTGGTCTTCCAGCACACTCAGCCCGAGCTTGATATCATCGGTCACTTTTTTCCCGGCTATGGCAATCACTGCCGTGTGGCGTATGGTGTTGTCCTGAAATACAGCCAGGTCACTGGTTCCGCCGCCTATATCCACCAGAACTACACCGGCTTCTTTTTCCTCATCATCCAGTACGGCGTAAGAAGCTGCCAGGGGCTCGAGTATAATATCGGCCACCTGGTAACCGGCACGCTCTACACACCGGTAAAGGTTTTTGGCGGCAGAAACCAGTCCGGTAATGATGTGAACTTCCGCTTCCATACGCATACCGCTCATTCCCACGGGGTCGCTGATGCCATCTTGTCCATCCACCACAAACTCCTGTGGTATCACATGGATAATCTGCTGATCCGGCGGCAGCATGATCTGCTGGCAATCTTTCAAAATTCGCTCAACATCCTGCACGGTAATCTCTTTATCGCGGTTGTTGATGGTGATCACTCCCTTGCTCCGGATGCTTCGGATATGATCTCCCGCAATCCCCACATTTACCGAACTCACTTCAATGCCTGAGGCAAGCTCTGCCTGATTGATGGCGGATTTTATTGCATTAACCGTTTTATCAATATTTACAACAACACCACGGTTTAAGCCCTCACTGGGAGCCTTCCCTACCCCCAGAATATGAATTCTGTCCTGCTCGTTGATGGAAGCCACAACCGCACACACTTTCGTGGTTCCAATGTCGAGGCCTACTACAATTCGTTCGTTTTCGTGTTCCATAGATGCACCTGACTGTTTTTGATTGCTAAATATTTATTCTTGTTTAATTTCTTGTTACAATTTGATCTCTGAACCTCAGGTCTATAATGTTGAATGACTGAATACCTTTTTTCGATACTACATCAGTATAAAAAGCCTGCCAGTGCCTCAGTTTTCGGTCAAAGTTATCTTGGCCGAAAAGCAGTTTTACTCCATTATCGTGAGTGAGGGCTACCACGCCTTCGTGTTTGTTCCAGGCTACCTCGCTGATGGTAATCCAGCCCAGGTTGTTCTGTCTTGCCGAGATCAAAAAATCTTCGACCTGCCGGTAGGCATCGCTCTTCAGCGTGTCGGCCACAGGT
>SLPZ01000309.1 GCA_007131725.1 Balneolaceae bacterium | reverse complement strand
TCACCTGAGCAGCGTTATAACCGGCGGCGCCAAAAACACCACCACCCGGATGACAGGAAGCACTGGAAAGATATAAATTTTGGATGGGTGTTTCATAATTACTTAACTCCGGTGTGGGGCGGAACATGAACATCTGGTCAAAATTCATTTCAACATGCATAACATTACCCCGGAGCATGCCGTGTTTTCGTTCAATATCGAGCGGTGATTGTATGTACCAGTCAATCAGTTTGCCTTTCATATTGGGGGCATATTTTTCCACAACGCTGTAAATTTTCTCTGCCTCACGTTTTCTTATATCATCCCATTTCAAACCGTTTGCAAGCTGATAGGGATGCCACTGTGCCCAGGCAAAAAGTGTATGTTTTCCGTCTTTCGCCACCTCAGGATCTATCTTTGAAAAAGTCATTGCCAGTACGGCAGGCTCTTCCGGTGGCAGGCCTTTTACATAATCACCGATTGCGCGGTTCATATAACCAACTGATGGTGCAAGGAGCTGCATTCCGTTGTGAATGAATGGATCATCCGGAGCAGCGGTGTATTGTGGCAGTTCTTTAACAGCACAACGTATCACCATCCCGAAGCCGTTGCCGATCTGAATGTTTTCAACTTTTTTAAATAGTTTTGAATCGAGATGCTCACGCCCAACCAGCTTCAGCATGGTAGTTTGCACATGAGCATTCGAAACTACAAGATCAGCTTTAAAATATTCGTCATTTTCTGTGATTACTCCATTTGCTGCTCCATCGGCTACATCAATTTTTTTAACCGGTGAATTTGCGATCACCTCCCCGCCATGTGCTTCAATAAACTTTTTCATGGCCTGTGTAAGCATACCACTGCCTCCTTTGGGATGCTTCGCTCCGCTTTGATGCAGCATAGCCTGCCAGCCGGCAAAATCACCGGTTGCAGACTGATCGGGCAACGGGCCGGATTGAGCTGCAAACCAGATCATGGCAGCTTTCATGTACGGGCTATCAAATGCATTATCAACCACACTTCCATAACTGCCAAGAATTTTTTGAAGGCCGGCCATTTGTTCCCCTTTTTTAAACATGGAACCGTCACGAAACTGGCCTTTGGCCATTTCCATGAAAATATTTTTGCCTGATGGGGGAACCATAAATGCTTTTAAAACACCTTTGTTTATCCTCCCCCAGAAATCAATAAATTCTCTGTAATTCGACACATCAGCAGGCGAAATTTTTGATATAGATTCAAGAGTACGCTCAACATCTTTAAAAAAATGAATCACGCCTTTTTTATCAGGCAGCGGATAGCTCATAATCGGGTCCATCTCGATATATTCCAGTCCGTAGTCCGTCAGTCCGAGCTCTTCAATAATGCCGGTTTGATGAATCATTATATGCACGGACGAACCCACATCAATCCGAAATCCGTTGGGGTTTTCATCACTTTTAAACATGGTTTCCGTACATACGGCCCCTCCTATTGTGTCCCTGCGCTCAAGCACTCCTACTTTGTATCCCTCTTTGGCGAGGTAACATCCGGTAACGAGTCCATTATGGCCCGAACCAATAATTAGTGCATCAAATTGTTTCATTAATCGTAAATACTTTTTTAAACATATTTCTCTGTTAGAAAGCTTATCAAACATTATATTTGACCTACTCATTCATTCCGTTAAAATTAACAAGTAACCCATTTTGAAATGCAATTTTTTAAAACTTTTTTAGCTTCTTTACTCGGTACCATTTTAGGAATTCTGCTTCTAATACTGATTATGGTAGCAGCAATTATCAGCACTTCCTCAGATCCTGAACCTTATGTCCGGGCAAATACTGTACTTGAAATTTCACTTGTTGGCGACATTCCCGCACGTGCTGAGCCTGATCCATTTGAAGAGCTTCTGAGTCCTGGAACTGCAGCAAGAATTTCACTGCAAGGACTGCGAAACAATCTCAGAAAAGCAGCCGCTGATGATAACATAGACGCTGTTTGGGTTAAAACAAATAACGTCACCGCATCATGGGCTAATCTTGAGATGGCATACCGCTATTTTGAAGAGTATACGGAAAGCGGCAAGCCGCTCTATTTCAGTACAGACGATTTAGGATTGAATGAGAGGTCATACTTCCTGGCTTCTCTCGCTGACAGTATTTTCTCTCCGCCGGTTACCGGATTTCAGTTCGATGGTTTTGTAACCCAATTTACTTTCTATCGACCTATGCTGGAAAAAATTGGCATTGAACCTGAAATTTTCCGGGTTGGCAAGTACAAATCTGCAGTAGAGCCTTTTATGAATGAGTCAAGTTCTCCCGAAAGCCGTGAACAAACCAGGGAAATTCTGAATAGTGCTTCAAACACGTTTATAAATGCTGTGGCAAAGAGAACCGGTAAAACCGAAGATGAAATAAACGACCTTCTGAATTCTGAACCGATTGATCGAATCCAGTTTGCCCTCGACAACGGCCTGATTGATATGTTTGCCTATGAGGATGAAGTAGAGCAAATCATAAAAAACCGAATTGGAGTTGATGAAGACAGGGATTTGCGAACGATCTCCTACAGCAGATATCTTCGTGTTTCGGCAGAACGAGCCGGTTTGGACGTGCCCGATACAGACGATCAGATCGCTGTAATTTATACATCAGGAATGATTTTGCCTGATATTGCTGATTCACCCTTTGGCAGCACCTCAGGCATTACTCCAAAACGATTCAAAAGACAGCTCGACAGAGCAATGGATAATGATGATGTAAAAGCCATAGTTATCCATATTAACAGCCCGGGCGGTGCGGCCACTTCATCCGATCTGTTGTGGCACTACATAAAGCAGGCAGCAGAAGAATATCCCGTAGTGGTTTCAATGGGTTCCGTTGCAGCCTCCGGTGGATATTATATGGCAGCCGGTGCCGACAAAATTCTTGCCGGGCAAAACAGCATCACCGGCTCTATCGGCATTTTCAATCTCTTATTTAATGCCGAAGAATTGATGAATGAAAAAATCGGCATAAGATACGAAACCCTCAAAACACACGAGTATGCCGATCTTTTTGATCTTACCCGGCCATTTACTCCAAACGAGCAGAGAATTATTCAGCAGAACATAGAAAATGGTTACGAAAGCTTCCTGAGTCGTGTTGCTGAAGCCCGTGGTATGACCCGAGACGAAGCACATGAAGTAGCGCAGGGCCGGGTTTACACAGGTCAGGGAGCCCTGGATGCCGGCCTGATTGACGAAATAGGAGATCTTCACAGAGCCATTGAAATTGCGGCAGAACTGGCTGAAATAGATGAATATACACTGGATGTATTTCCGAAAAGAGTGGATTTCTTCGAAAGACTGCTCAGTTCTTCTGATGCCAAATTACGGGCAGTTCTTACCGGCTGGATGCCTGACGACCTGATGAGAACAACCGAGGAGATACATACTCTGATGAGTCAGCCGGCGGGAATGAACTGGGCACTGCTACCGGTAAAAATCGAAGTTCACTGATTAAACTATTCATGCAGATAGGTGATTTTACCGTTGAGCAGCTCAGTGAAGGTTTTTTTGAACTTTTTAAGGACGGATCTTTCAGCAAGATGGATCCGTCCCGTTTAAAAAATCCTGGAAATGATCCATCACTCGGAAAAAGCACCTCGGCATTGGGAATTGATCCGCTGCTTATCAGGCGTAATCAAACAAACATTATAGTAGATCCCGGACTGGGCTGGGGGCTGGACAAAAACAGCCGGTACCAGGATACATCGAACGTGGTCACAAACCTGGATATTTTCGGTTTAACACGCAATGATATTGACCTGGTTATTCTCTCCCATCTTCATTTTGACCATGCAGCAGGTTCAACATTTGTTTCTGAAGATTTCAGAACCACACCAACTTTTCCAAATGCAGAATATCTTGCTCACAGGAAAGAATGGGATTATGCGCTGAAACAGGTCGGACAGCCGAAAAAGCATCCCGGTGCCGGTTACAACCTGGATGAACTGTACAAATTGGCAGCAGAAAAGAGAATTCAGTTTATTGATGATGAAGTGTTTGAACCGATAAACGGCTTAACCCTGATCAAAACCGGCGGACACACTCCCGGACACTTGGTGGTAAAACTGAAAAGCAGAAATACCGCTGCATATTTTATGGGAGATTTAATTCCCACCGAATACCACCTGAACCATTACCCGATGAAATTAATTGATTTCGATAGTGTTCAGGCAAAAAAAGCCAAAATTCTGCTTCTTAAGCAGGCATATAAAGAAAATGCCATCATGCTGTTTTACCACTCCCTTTATAAAAAGGCCGGTAAGCTTGTGCAGGATAAGCACGATAAGTATGTGCTGGTTGATCCCTGAATTATTTATTCATTGAAATCAGAAATTCCTCGTTCGATTTTGTGCCTTTCATCTTATCGAGCAGAAATTCCATAGCCTCGAAAGCGTTGTGCTTGTTCAGGTATCGCCGCAGTAGCACAACTTTTTCCCTCTCCTCTTCAGAAACAATCAGCTCTTCTCGCCGGGTTCCGCTCTTAAATACGTCGATGGCAGGAAATATTCTGCGTTCTGCAAGACGCCGATCCAAAACAAGCTCCATATTACCGGTGCCCTTAAACTCTTCAAAAATTACATCATCCATTCGGGAGCCGGTTTCAACCAAAGCGGTTGCTATGATCGACAAGCTTCCGCCATTTTCGATATTCCGCGCAGAGCTGAAAAGCTGCCGTGGTGCCTTCAGTGCTTCAGAGTCCACACCTCCGGTCATCGTTCTTCCGGAAGAGCCTCCGGCAACGTTATAGGCGCGGGCAAGCCGGGTAATGGAGTCCATCAACAGCAAAACATCATGTCCACTTTCTACAAGCCGTTTGGCTTTTTCGAATACAATTTCAGAGAGACCGATGTGGTTTTCCGGTTTTTCATCAAACGTGGATGCCACCACTTCAGCACTTCGAACCGTACGCTCCATTTCGGTAACTTCTTCGGGACGTTCATCAATCAGAAGAATGATGATTTTTGTTTCAGGATGATTGCGGCTGACCGCATTAGCAATATTCCGAAGAATGGTAGTTTTCCCGGTTTTGGGCTGGGCCACTATCAAACCACGCTGGCCTTTTCCGATTGGAGTGAAAAGATCCATCACACGGGTGGAATATTCTGCAAAATTATTTTCCAGTTTGAATCGCATTTCCGGATAAATTGGAAGCAAGTCTTCAAAATCCTCACGGTTGTCCATATCCCTGGGAATTTTTCCGTTCACACCTTCAACCCGGAGAAGTGCAAAATATCGTTCACCCACTTTTGGCGGCCGGATGATGCCAATCACACAATCGCCCTGTTTCAACCGAAACCGTTTTATCTGCGAGGGTGATACGTAAATGTCATCCGGGCTGGCTTTGTAATTGTAATTAACAGATCGCAAAAATCCGTAACCATCCGGCAAAATTTCGAGAGTACCTTCATTCAGCAAAAATTTACCGAGTTGCGGTATAATTTCTGCCAGGCGGTCTGTCAGGTTATCAGCATCAGATTCGGGTAAAACATTGCTTACATGTTTCTTATTCTTCTGTTTTTTACCCTGATGTTTTTGATGGTTTCGGTTTTTTGAACTCGGCCTGTTATCTTTTTTATCGTCGTATGTCTGGATATGATCACTCTTGCCGTAGTCTGTGTTTTTCGGCTCTTCTCTGATATCCTGTTTTTGAAAATCAACAGAATCACGGATTCGATCGATTATGCCCTGTTTTTTTAAAGCCGAAACACCTTTAATGCCAACTGCTTTTGCAATGACTTTTAAATCCTGTACGGTTTTTTGGTGTAATGTTTCTAGGTCGATTTGTAAATCGTTATCGGTTTGGTTCTCCGACATAATGAAATATTGTTTCTAAGTTTGATTCATGTAGAAAAGCGAACATCCTGATTGCAGTAGTACGCTTAGGGTATTTTGTAGTTAGTGCGGAAAGAATTTTTTTAGCCTGTGGTATCTGTGGCACCCAACCACTTACTCACTTCATTGTAAAAGTAAAAACTTCCACTAAAAATTACTAATTCTGTTTCGAATTGATGTAAATAATTCGTTTCACTAATGTTGATTGCTCGCCCATCAGGAAAAAAATCTTTCATTCTATCTATCGAAGCAGCTCTTTCCAGTTGCATTTCATGAAGGTAAATATTGCTGAAATCGCTCCATTGACTTGCAATTCTATCTGTAATTTTATCAGACATATAGCTGAGTACAACTGTCCATTTATCCGGCTGAGCGATTGTATTTAAATGCTGTACCAGATGATGCACAGCCTCCTCGTTGTGAGCACCATCGAAATACCAAGTTCGGTTTGGCAACAATTTTTCAAAAGCCGCCGTTTTAGAAAATTTCAGACGGCAGGATTCAATTCCTTCCGTTAAATGACTCTCTTTTACCGGAAACTTGTCCTCCAGTTTTTTTATGGCCAGCCAAACTATGGCTGCATTTAAAGCATCAACTTGTTTTCCGGAATAACGAAATTTCAGCGTTTTATTTTTTTCATAACGCTGATTTAATTCTATGAAGCCATTTTTTAAAGCAGCAGAAATACTGTCAATATTCAAATATTCAGCATTTTTTTGAACAGCTCTGTTTCTGATTATTTTCTCTGATATTTCAGGAAGCCTGCCTGCTACAACCGGCCGGTTCTCTTTGATGATGCCTGATTTTTCAAACGCAACAGATTCGATACTATTTCCCAGAATTTCGGTATGATCGAGAGCTATGCTTGTAATCACGCTCAGTTCAGGAATGATAACGTTGGTTGCATCGAGTCTTCCTCCAAGTCCTACTTCGATGATTGCAATGTCCACGTTCTCTTCTGCAAAATACCAGAACGCCATGGCTGTGGTAATTTCAAAATATGTGAAGCGCTCTTTCTCAAGGAACTCACCATAACGGTTAAAAAAAGGAAGCAGTTTTGATGAGTCAGCCTCTGCAGAATTTATCCTGAAACGCTCCCAAACAGAAATTAGATGGGGAGAAGTGTAGAGTCCTGTTTTGTATCCGGCCGTTTGGTAAACCGATGCAAGCATACGGCTAACCGATCCTTTGCCATTGGTGCCCCCCACATGCACCGATTTAAACTTTTGATGCGGATTTCCCATCATTGAGAGAAGCCGCACCATGCGGTCAAGATTAAAGTTTGCCGCCGATCTGCCGATTGCTCCAAACATCGGAACCCGCTGCAGCCATTGTTCAGCTTCATGAATATTCTTGAACATTGGTTTCAAACCTGCGGCTCTTCTTGTTTTAATTTTTCGAGCCCTTCTTTCATCTCGCTGATGAATCCGGGTTCCTGCCTGCACGAAATGCCGTCAATCTCTCCCACTGCTGTAATTTCTTTGATGCTGTTGGTCAGCCAGGTGGCTTCTGCCTCCATTAACTGACGAGGCTTGAATCTGCCTTCAACTAATTCATAATCTTCGATCCATTCCATAATTTCTATTACCGCCGCTCTCATAATCCCCGGAAGGATGTCACACTCTTTGGAAGGTGTGTACACCACATTTCCTTTTTTCCAGAATATATTTGCGACAGAGCATTCAGCAACGAACCCATCGGTTGTGAGCATCAGAGCGTCATCCGCTTCCGCATCGGCTGCCTCCCTGAACGCCTGGCGATAATGAAGCATGTTACTCAATTTCAAATCAGCAGGCCTGCAAACAGTTGGTATAACTCTCGTTTTTGATGTTATTAAAGACACCGGTTTATCATTTTGAGAAGTGATTTTTTCACAGGTAATAACCCAAATCAATCCTGCATCTTCGTGTCTGTAGTAGCCTTTTGATTCTTGCAGGGATGCCTGAATACGAACACGGACAAATTCATCCTGATATTGATTCCGTTGAATGAGCTCTTGAATATGTTCCTTTATTTCTTCTTCATTTGCAAACTGCGATTCTGATGCACCCAGGTAGTTTAACCCACGATTCAGGCGGCGGATATGGTCACTGAACCTGAACAAACCGGAGCCATCATAGCGAAGGGTTTCAAAACATCCGGCGCCATAATAAAGGCCGGAGCTGACTGCAGGAATTACTGCCTCACTCCTTTTGATGATTTTACCATTCACACTGATGAATTTTTCTGGCAACT
>SLPZ01000105.1 GCA_007131725.1 Balneolaceae bacterium | reverse complement strand
TTTTTATAAGAAACTGTTCCATTTCTTCATCAGTAAATCCGTTGTTCAAAAGCCCCGGAATCAAATAATCAAAAAGATCGGTATAGCCGCGAAAATCTCCGCCATTTGGATCACCCATATCGTACCAGCCTGCTTCGTTCGAAACCAGGAATTAGTTCAAGATATCCGGCTTCTTTCAGTTCTGTAATTCTTTCAGCATACCGCTTTAAGTATGAGTCCAGATCCAGGCTTCGGGTAAGCTCTCGAGCGATTTCAGGAACACCACCGGTTCATTCGCAGGCCGGTCACCAATCGAATAAAAGGCTATAGTCATTCCGGTTTCGAGATGGATGATGGCAGCAGCCCCAAGCGAAGTTAAAAGAAATCTATCAGGAGAGCACTGCGATATCGAAACCGGCATGGCATCGCCAAACAAAAATCCGTAGTACACAAATCGGCACTCAAAAAATCAAGGTATTGTTTTACAAAGCTTTGTTGATGGTTAACTGCAATGTAGGATCAAGAATAGTTTATACGATTTATAAGTAATATTATATTTATTTATAACTATAAATTTTATTGAAGTAAAAAATTACCTCTAATTTATCTTATACTTATCTCGTTTTTTAGATATTTTATTCAACTTTAATAGTCAAACTATTTTACTTATATTTAAAAACATGAAACTCATTAATTTTTCTAAAAATTTTATTTTTTTAACCATTTTACCAACTATTTATAAATGGCTGCAATCACAGTAAAAAACCTGTATAAAATATTTGGGAAAAAACCGGAAAAGGCTATTCCGCTCTTGCAAAACGGGACAAGCAAGGAAGAAATACTTGAAAAAACAGGGCAGACCGTTGCCATCGACAACGCCTCTTTTGAAGTGAAAAAAGATGAAACATTTGTCATTATGGGGCTTTCAGGAAGCGGAAAATCTACCGTGCTGCGTTGCCTGAACCGCCTTATTGAACCCACCCGGGGATCCATCTTTATCGGTGAAGATCAAATCAACATACTTGAAATTAAACAGGAGGAATTACGGAACCTTCGCAGGCGAAGAATGTCGATGGTTTTTCAAAACTTCGGTCTCTTTCCACACCGGTCTGTACTCAACAATGTGGCTTACGGGCTGGAAATTGGCGGGATGGAAAAACAGGAGCGAAATGAAAAGGCCATGCAGTCTATTGAAATGGTGGGCCTTAAGGGATATGAAAATATGAAACCCAAAGAACTGAGTGGCGGCATGCAGCAGCGTGTTGGCTTGGCCAGGGCACTTGCCAATGATCCGGAAATCCTGCTGATGGACGAAGCCTTCAGTGCACTCGATCCGTTGATCCGTGCCGATATGCAGGATGAACTGCTGGAGCTGCAGGCAAAAATGAAAAAAACCATCGTTTTTATCACTCACGACCTGGACGAAGCCCTGAAACTGGGCGACCGCATTGCCATTATGAAAGACGGCGCAATTGTTCAGATCGGCTCACCCGAAAAAATATTAACCGAACCGGCAACTGATTATGTGCGGGCATTCGTGCAGAATGTAGACAGAACAAAAATCATCTCCGCTAAAACGATTATGAGGAAAGCCCCAACGGTGAATTTCAAAAAAGACGGGCCGGGAGTTGCCGTAAGAAAAATGAAAAAAATCGGAACCTCCACCGTTTATGTTGTCGATTCAGATCGAAAGTATAAAGGTATTGTCACGATTGATGATGCAAATGACCTGATGGAAAAAAATGTGAAAGATTTGAGCTCTATCATTCGGAACGATGCCGGTAGAACATCACCCGACACCCCCATTAAACAACTACTTTCCATGGCACTTTCCAGCACGTATCCTGTTGCTGTGCTGGATGAGGAAGAGCTCCTTTTAGGTATTGTTAACCGTGCTTCAATCATAAGTGAAGTGAACCTGAATGATCCTGAATATGACACATCAGAAGTTGATAAACAGGAAATTGAAACAAAAGAATCGGTTTAAGTTATGATAGATATACCTGTTGGCAGATTTTTTGAAATCATTATCCAATGGATGATTGATAACTGGAGTGGCTTTTTTGATGCAATTACTGTTTCTGTACGCGCCAGCCTCAATACGTTTGAAGCTATTTTAATGTATCCCCATCCGCTTGTTATGATCGCCATTTTTACGGCTCTGGCCTGGTATATTTCGGGGCGTGGCGTTGCTGCATTTACGGCTATCGGCCTTTTTTTGATTGAGGGGATGAATTTGTGGGCTCAAACTATGGATACACTTGCACTGATATTTACGGCGGTGATCATTGCCCTTGTAATCGGAATTCCTGTGGGAATATGGGCCTCAAAAAATGATGTGGTGGAAAAAATTGTGAGGCCTATCCTCGATTTTATGCAGACAATGCCCGCATTCGTTTATTTGATACCCGCAGTACTCTTTTTCCAGCTTGGCAAAGTGCCGGGTGTTATTTCCACATTTGTATTTGCCACGCCTCCGGCCGTACGCCTCACAAACCTGGGAATCCGGCAGGTACCCGACGAAGTGAAAGAAGCCGCACTGGCTTTCGGCTCTAACTCCAGGCAGATGCTGTTTAAAGTAGAGCTTCCGGTTGCCCTGCCAACAATTTTGGCAGGAGTAAATCAAACAATCATGCTGGCTTTATCTATGGTTGTTATTGCGTCGCTGATTGGCGCCGGTGGTTTGGGCCAGCCTGTACTTGTGGGGATTCAGCAGCTCAACATCGGCCTCGGATTTGAAGGCGGAATTGCTATTGTAATCCTGGCCATCTTTCTCGACCGAATTACCCAGTCGATGGGAGAGTCATCACAAAATTAACTCGAAATTTTAGAACCGATAGTATTGTTTAAGGTAGTAATGCAATAGTGCAAAAGAGATTGAAGAACTGATTTACATTGAAAATTTGAAAATCGAATGTACCGAAAAACGGAACGACTAAATCATAATCATAAAATCAGAGAAAACATGGATACGATAAAGTATACCTTTAAAAAATTAACCAAAGCTGTTTCGTTGTTAGTTATTGCGGCAGTGATTGCAGCAGGATGCGAACCTGCTGACGACGCACAAAAAACGGCAGATCTTGTATATGTAAACTGGGCTGAAGGGATTGCCTACACCAATCTGGCAAAAAATATTCTTGAAGAAAAAATGGGATACGAGGTAGATATTACTGCTGCTGACGTGGGGCCTGCTTATACAGCTATTGCAAACGGAGACAGGGATGCCTTTATGGAAACCTGGCTTCCGGTTCTTCACCGTGACTATGTAGAGCGTTTTGAAGACGATATCATTGATCTTGGCCATGTTTACCGCGGCACACAAAGCGGCCTGGTAGTACCGGAATATGTTGAGATCGACTACATTTCCGAACTCAACGATCATGCGGATCGGTTTAACGGTGAAATTACAGGTATCGATGCAGGAGCTGGTATTATGCAAACAACCGAGCAGGTTATGGAAGATTACGATCTTGATTTTGAACTGATTACATCCAGCGGGCCGGCTATGACAGCAGCCCTGAGTCGTGCAATCAGCAATGAAGAGTGGATTGTAGTAACCGGTTGGGACCCTCACTGGAAATTCGCATCCTGGGACCTGAAATTCCTTCAGCAGGATGAAGATAAAATGATTTGGGAAACCGGTAATATCCACATGATGGGCCGTGCAGATCTTGAAGAAGACAAACCTGAATTGGCTCAATTCCTCAGAAACATGTTCTTCACGGAAGAACAACTGGCCGATCTGATGTTAGCTGTTGAGGAATCCGACAGGGATGTAGCTGACGTTACACGCGACTGGATGTATGAAAATGAAGATCTGGTAGATAGCTGGATTCCGGATGAAGATGAACTGTCAGCAGATTACTAAAAAACTGCCGGCAAAATAATCCATCTAATTTTTACGGGGTTCGGAATTCTTTTACAGAATTGCGAACCCCTTTTTTATTACATGCTCGTTATGGCACCCGCACGCGGATTGAAAATGCCACTTGTGGATTTTTAACAAGCAATTGATTGAGCTCATCTTCAGAAAATCCTCTGTCATTCAGCTCCGGAATCAAATAATCAAACAGATCGGTATAGCCGCGAAAATCGCCGCCGTTTGGCTCACCCACATCGTACCAGCCTGCATCGTGCGAAACCAGGATTTGTTCAAGATATCCGGCTTCTTTCAGTTCTGTAATTCTTTCAGCATACCACTCAATGCTGCCTTCTTCACCGGCCGTATGTTCCGGGTTGTAGTGCACATTATCCAGAGAAATCCATGCTCCTTCTCCGGCTGCCCACAGGTTTGTGTCCAGCGAACCGCTTTGCGCGTGCGTCCAGATCCAGGCTTCGGGTGAGATCCCGAGCGACTTTAGCAGTTCCACCTGTTCAATCGCAGGCCGGTCGCCAATTGTATGAGAGGCGATGGTCATTCCGGTTTCAAAATGGGTGATGGCCGCAGCCTCCACAATTTTACTGTGCAGTTCTGAAAGCGGCTCTTCGGAAGCCACGGAAATTTTCATAAAACCGGGACGAAGCTCACTGCCGTCAATTCCATTCTCAAATTCATCAACCCAGCGCTTTGCAAGCTGCTCTGCACTCTCCTCGTATGCATGCTCCGGTATGAACCGGTTTTCCACAGCACCGTAATAGCCGGTATTGGTGATGATCTGAAGCCCAGTTCGCTGCGACAGCTCCTGAAGAATAAACGGATCGCGGCCGAGATAGGCAGGAGTAAATTCAATAAACGTTTGCACCCCGTGCTCCGTAATTTCCTGCAGATATGGCAGCACTCTTTCCGCAACTTCAGCACGATCCCAGCGGTGGTAACCCGTACTGTCGGCCCCGATCCAGTCCACCATTACATGTTCGTGAGACAGTGTGAGTCCCATTTCGGAAGAAAAGATGGCGCCATTTACCGTCATAACCACAGTATCATCTTCCGGGGGCTGGCAGCTAATTAAAAGAAAAGATAGTATGGACAGCAGAAATATCCCGTTTTTCATGGAATTTTAGATTTGATTTGGGGTATCTCTCAATTTAGGGCTTCAGAACGTTTGCAACAATTTTATTCAGACTTTTAAATCTCAAATATTGCTCCAAATCCGCCTACAACATACCGCACATCGCGGAAACCCCAGATATCTTTCAGGTTTTCTGTAGAAAAGCTTTGAATCTGCCTCCAGTATTCACCGTTGTATCGCAGCAGCCTGCCGTCAAGCCCTGCGGCATAGGCAGTATTGGTGCCGCTACCCCAAATACCGTACAAACCTCTTGTAGTATCGCTGTTCATTTCCGTCCATTCGCTGCCATCATATTTTGTAATAAACCCGCCGGAACCTACTGCAAAAATATGATTGGCCGATGCTCCCCAAATTTTAAAAATTGCCGGCAGCCCTGATTCTTTGATTTGCCATTCACTGCCATTAAAATTCACCAGATTTCCGCCAGCAGTACCGGCCCAGATATTTTCAGCTGATGTGCCCCAAACAGCAAAAATCTCATCTGAAACAGGAATGCTTACATTGTTCCATTCCTGGCCATTAAAATGTAAAAGTGTGCCATCGGCGCCTGCTACAAAAACATTATCAGACGAAGTACCCCATACGCTGTTCAGCCTTGTTCTCATTTCTAAATCCATGTGCTCCCAGCCTGTTCCGTTATAGTGCAGAATAGTGCCGCCCTCACCCACAACAAAAACGTCATCTTGTGCTGAGCCCCAAACATCATTCAGCCTCAGGTTGCTATCGAGGGGATGCTCCATCACCGCCCACTCCTGTCCGTCATAATGTAAAATCGTTGAGTTTGTACCTACAATAAAAATATCGTTTTCTGAACTGCCCCAGACACCCTCGTAATATTCCCGCGGCCATTCATAATCTACAATCGGATCAAGGCTCAGGTTTTCATCCGACAGGTCCAGGCACGAAATCGTCAGGAAAGGCAGAATCAGAATTAGAAGTGCAATTTGGATCTTTTTAAAGTTTTTAACTGGAATGATTGATGTCATTTTTTCAACAAATTTCGGAATTAACAAAACTGGATATTCTTAATACAAAAATAGTGGATTCTTCATTTTTTATCATCTCACTATCTAAAACAGCCCTTAACTGAATTTATTTTCGAACCTGTTAGCAGAAATTAGTCTTGTTAAATTAATCTCACTTCTTTTGCCCGGATGAGGATATAATTGACCCCAAAAAGCGATCAATTTTTTTGATATAAAAAAAACCGCGAAAACACCGACAGGCCTGTCAGAGTGTTTCCGCGGCTGCAATCAGATATTTTCTTTCAACGAATGATGACTCCTGTTCACACTTATTCAGTTTACTCGGCTATCACCTCAATAAAGCGTGTTTCAAACGGTTTCAGGTCAATACTGTTCAGCCCCTGGCTGCTGAGCCGGTTTCCGTTCACATCATTTTCAAAAATTAGATCGTATTGATGGAAAAGGCAGTGTCAAAGGATTGATCATTCACTGGAATAGTTACTCCATTCGTGTGATAAAATCTGACCTGATTCCTTTCTATCCAATTTTTATTCAACTTGCGGGCTTGCTCAACCATCAATTCGGAGATATCCACAACTGTATATTGAATGCTGCCACCTTTCTTCATCAGCGCTTCAAGGTGTGAACCGATAACATGCCTTCCTGCTCGCATAAATCGGCCAGCCAGTACCAGCAGAAAATGCATTCTACGCCTACAACGATGTCTCTTCGGAAAGGCTCGATAGCTTGCAAAAACCGTTCTGGTTGGCAGGGTATGTTTTTGTGGTACATCGTTTTCCCGGCATTATCCAGGATGCATACATACATCGTTCTTGCATGAAGATCGATTCCGCAGTAATATGAGTGCTGTTCATTATAGACTTTCATGGTTTTCCTCCTTGGGTTTGTTATGAGGTTGTCCGAACCCGTAATCTACGAATCCGGGAGGAGGCCATGAATAATATCAAAGCCGATTTCCAGAACGGTGCCGCCATCGAACCCAAGATAGCCTGTCGATTGCTGTATGAATCATCGAAGCGTTCTTTTCGGCCATCTCCTCTCCTACTCTCCTACACGTATTCCGTCAGCACCATCAGGACAGCGCAGTTGAGAAGCAATCTCATCCAGTTCTTTTTTAGAGATCGTCATTTTTTTGATTGGTTCAGATTATGCCGCTTACTATACGTTTTGAATATTTTGATGTAACCAAAACCAGCGGATATTTGTGATGCGGATGCCGCTTGATGTGCACCGGTCAGCCGAAAATCATTGCGATAATCTTCGGCTTAAACACCTCATTATACCATCCACGTCAAAATGATCATCTTAGTGTCCGATGTAAATAATCACGATAACCTGAGAATAAAAAAGCTGCCAGTAAAGAAGCAGGTTTTTTAATTGTAGCTGGTTAATTTCTGACCGGAAATTCAGGTCGATCCTGCAGTTCGAAGCCCTCTGTTTTAAGCAGATGCATAATTTCTTCGATACCTCGGTTCAGCTGATCGTCGATTCCATCGAATTCACGGGCGGGATCGTTGTCAATCTCGATGTCGGGATCAACGCCATATCCTTCAATGATCCATTCAGTTCCCTCTACATTATAAAGCCCATATTCCGGCCGATTTAGTATTCCCCCATCTGCGAAAGGCAGAGAACCTCTGATACCAATAACACCACCCCATGAGCGCATCCCAATCAGCGGGCCGAGATTGTGCTGGCGAAAACGGTATGGGAAAATATCGCCATCAGAAGCTGAGTGCTCATCCAGTAAAGTAACCATAGGGCCGAGCATCAAGTGCTCAGGGTTTGGCCTTGGTGCAACGTTTCGCGGTGCGCTTACCATAGCGATCTCACGGCGAAGGCGTTCGATAATCATGGGAGAGACATTTCCGCCACCGTTTCCGCGAACATCAATAATCAGCGCTTCCTTACGCAACTGTGGGTAGAAGTGCTTTACAAACTCATTGAGTCCGCCAGGACCCATATCGGGAATATGGATGTAGCCGACACGGCCGTCAGTAGCCTCGTTCACGATTTCAATATTGCGCTGCACCCAGTTGAAGTAGTACAGGTTGGCTTCATCATCAACCGGCCGCACTATCACTTCACGCGCACCATCTTCACTGGGGTTGTCATTCACATGAAGCACTA
>SLPZ01000263.1 GCA_007131725.1 Balneolaceae bacterium | reverse complement strand
TTCGACGCAACCGCAAGGTGCTATGGCGGATACTGCGCAGCTATATCAAGCGCTGGGACATTGAACAAAGTATTCGGTTTGTCAAACAGTGCTATGAGGTGGAAAACATTCGGGTGTTAACCTACCAGCGGCTGCGCAATATGATGGGGTTATTGTTGGCGGTTTTCTATTTTATGGTCGTCAAACTCGATGCCTCGGCCAAACTGACCATTATGAGTGGACACATCCTGAAAGCAGCCAAACGGGTTTTTGGGATACCAGATTTAAAGTATTATGCCATGAGTGATGGCCTGAACGCCATTTTTAAGCGTTCTGTGGGCACATTACCTGCCTCACCCTACGCTGAGCAGGACTCCATGCAATTGGGCTTCGGATTTACCTAAAAAATGGGGTAACTCCTTAGAAAATACCCCTAACCTTTTTACCGGCAAATGCATAGATTACAAGTTCCCTTAAAAATGTCAGGAGGGAAAGTTTATTTAATCAAAAAAAGATAATTAGACCTATAAAACTTGTTTAGCTGGCTGACATCAGCTTTTCTGAAACTATCAAACACAAACTATATGAAAAACTTAATTTACCCCTTACTACTTTTAACCTTTGCCTGGGCATTTACCGGCTGTGATGAGCCTGCCGAAACAGCGGAAACTAAAGAGTGGATTCACCTTTTTAACGGTGAAAACCTGGATGGATGGGACATCAAAATTGCCGGATATGAATTGAATGACAATGTTTTTAACACGTTCCGTGTCGAAGACGGTATGCTTCGGGTTTCATATGATGACTACGTAGAATGGAACGGTGAACTGGGACACATTTTTTACCATGAGCCCTTTTCTCACTATCACATCGTGGTTGAATACCGGTTTATTGGCGAGCAGGTAGCAGGTGGCCCGGATTGGGGCTTCCTGAACAATGGAATCATGATGCATTCGCAGCCTGCTGCAACACTTACTTTGGATCAGCTTCTGCCCATCTCTTTTGAAATGCAGCTCCTACACAGTGAAGGCGATATTGTCCGGCCAAACGGCAACCTCTATCTGCCGGGAACCCAAGTAGTGCTTGATGGTGAACTTACCGAAGAAGATTATTTTCCATCTTCCTCAGACCCCTACTTCGGAGAAGATTGGGTACGCGCTGAAGCCATTGTTCTTGGCGACTCACTGATGCAGCACATTCTTGACGGGGAGGTTGTTATGGAATACTCCAATCCGATTATGGGTGGCGAAGGGCCGGATTATTACGATCCTGATGTGAAAGAATACGGCCAACCTTTAACCGAAGGGCACATCGCGCTCCAGGCGGAAACCCATCCGACCGATTTCAGAACGATTAAAATACTGCCCCTCAAAGGATGTATGGATCCCGATGCAGACAATTTTAAATCGTACTATGTTGTTGATGATCCGGATGCCTGCGAGTACTAAATAAGCACTATCAAGCTTACCAAAAATCTTTATCAAACAGCCCGGTTAAATTCCAAATTACAGAGTTTGCCGGGCTTTTTTTATGAAGGTCATCATTATTTAAGGCCCATCTTGTTACGGATATTTCTTTCACTTACATTGAATTTGGCAGTGGATAAACGATCCTGCCCAACTCTGGGATATTATTACTAACAATCATTTAAAAGCCAATGAAACTACATCATTACATCATACCGGTTTTATTTTTTCTGCTCTTTATCGGGTGCAGAACCATCAACATTTCTGAAAGTGATGCATTCGACCCGAACCGCACCATCACCCCTCAAACATTTGATATTCAGCCCTATCAATTTTATGAAGTTACTATCGACACTGAGGATGGCGAATCATTAAATGCCTGGTTTCTGCAGCGGGATGATGCCAATGCAACCCTCATCTATTTTGGCGGAAATGATTTTTTGATGGTAACCTCTCGAATACTGCTTGAAGCGTACCGGCAAATTCCTGTCAACATATTGTTATTTGACTACCGCGGCTACGGACAAAGCAGCGGTGATCCAACCGTAGAGGGAGTTTTTGAAGATGCCCGGGCTGCATACAGGTTTGCCCGCCACCTGGCACCATCGCCCACCGACAGAATTATCGTGCACGGCCATTCCATGGGGTCATTTCTTTCAGCGCGAATTGCTGATGAAGAAGAAGTGATTGGCTACATTCTCGAAAGCCCCATTTCTGAAGTCAATCAATGGACAAGGCGGCTGATACCATGGATAGCACGGCCATTTATCCGTTTCAACATCGATGAGCCGATCAAAGAGCAGAGCAATCTTGAAAAAGTTGCGAGAAATAACATCCCCCTGCTCATCATGGGTGGTTCGAATGATGAAGTTACACCCTACCGTATGGCAGAAGACCTGTACGATGCTTCAGCCTCATCACAGAAAACACTCGTGAAAATTACCGGTGGCACTCACAGCGATTTGCCAAAATCCGCAGAATACAGAAGAGCCTTGCAGAATTTTTATGATAGCTTGTAAGACCGGAAAAATAAAGGTCTAAACACCTTTTTGGATTATTCGATATTGAGGGTACGGGATGCGAGATGCTGGATACGGGTACAAATTCTGTACAGTAAATAACCAGCATCACGAATCTCGTATATTGAACCCGATAATAAGAATATTCAGCGCGCTCGATTCGGTATATGCTGTTAATACTACGATAAGTAAGATTCATGTAATGATAGATTTTTCATCGATAAATCTTTATTTATAACTAAATCAGAACATGAAATCTATCCGGTCGGATGAGAAAACTGTCTAGCTTATTGTTGATTTTTCTTCTCGGATCTCTGTCGGACCTTGATGCCCAACGCCTCATTGAACGGAGCATGATTCTGAACCCGCTCGCCCACCCTTCCGTAGATATAAAAGGCGATGATTACGCCTGGTTTACACAAGTTGGCGGATGGGCATCTTTTGGCAGTTACGGTTTGTATGGCGATGACAATCATCAGTGGTATCAGCATTTAGGGGCGTATGTTGAAATGTACAGAAGGGGAGATCATTCAAGTATTGCGGTAACTACACAAATAGAGTTTATTGCTGATCCTCATAATGACATCAACTTTAGTCCGAGGGCTATTTTTTGGGAAGAAGGAATTGTCTATTCACGGCGCATCAGAAACTCATTTTTACAATTTGGTTATTACCATCGCTGCAAACACGATATTGACAACCTGGAAATTGGTGAAGAGAGGGCTATGGTTTTTGGCAGTTTTCTCACCCGTTTTATAGTGCCATTTTCCATTGGCAGCAGAGACGATGCCCTGCTTGCCCTGCAGTACGACCAATACACCATTACCTGGGAACGCAGAATACCATCAGAGTTTGACGGCATATCCTATGAATGGAGTGAATTATTCAGCTCTTTAAAATTGAATATTGCGTGGCAACGAAGTATTGGCACCAATACTAACTTACACCTTGACGGCTACTCTATGGGCACCTTCTTAAAAGATGATTTTTTGATGAATGGAAAAGTAAGAGCTGAAATTGGCACCTCTTCAGATATCGGAGATGTTCGTTTTGGCGTACATATGGAACACCTGGGCGACAGCGGAATATCCGTCAGGCCAACCGCTGTAACACTTCTGGGTGTTGGAATCCGGATTATGTCTGCCGGAAGCATTCGTTGATAATTGCGGATTTATCGGCGTTTTCTTTTCTGTGATTTTATTCCTTTCCAAATCAAACTTCCAATCGAGGCCGCCAGAATACCTGTAATAAGTGCCACAAACAGAGACAGTTCAAACCTTGTTTGAATGTAACTTGTTAACAGTATAGTGCCAATAAAATGAAGAACTACCGCCGTAACATACCCGATGGCGAAAGAGCCTATCATATCCCGTGGTTTCAGGTTCACAACAAATTGAGCTACAAATGATGCTGCAACGCCAATAATCAGCCAGATAGTTAGAAATGTAAAATCTGTAAAATCAATTTGGCGTGATTCGCTTGTCCACAAAGGCAAGCCAGCTGCAATTGTAGATATAAGAATAGATATAAGTCTATAATTGTGTCTTGTGGTTTCGAGCATAAGCTTAAAGTATAATTATTGCACGGATATGATAATAAAGACTTTTACAATATAATCGGTATTGAGAATTCATAAGAAGCCTGATGTTAGTTTAAATAATTTAAATATTTTTACGTATTTCTTTTTAATAATTGTTGTTAAAATAATAATTCTAATTTTTAACCATTGAAATAATATAATGAAAACATTATTTTTTCTTCTCAATGTAAAAAGTACGTATAAGTATTGTCATTAAAATTTAAAGCCAGAAAATTAATTAAAGCAAAGAGCAGATATGAATATTAAATTTGTGAAACGTTCTCAGATTCAATCAAGCAAAAGACGGTCATCCAAATTCAAGCCGCTCATGGATGCGCTCGATAAACTGGAGCCCGGAGGGCAGGCTGTTGAAGTCTCCTATACTAACGAGAAAAGTGTAAACTCTATGCGTACAGCGGTTTACCAGTATAACCAGGAAAATAACGTGAAAATAAAAAGCGGAAAAGACGCTGCAAATAAAAAGATATACTTTTACAGAGAAAAGTAATTCTAATCACTGTATCCCTGATTTTTTCTTTTTATTTATCTACACTATTTTCGAATAAAATACTTTGTGAAATCGATAACCGGATAGGCTGATCGATTTTCTTGGCTCTGACTGAAGGAGTTGAAATCGCTACTTTCCAATCATTTGGATCACCTACCGGTAAATCGAGTTTTGAAGGGGTAACCTGTCGAGGTTGCCCTTCCATATTTGCCAGGAATATCAGCTTTTTACCACTCTCTATGTCTTTCCTGTAACCGTAAAATATTACCGTACCGTTTACCGGTTCCCGGTAGTGCAAAAAATCACCTTCAACAAAATTTTTATTTAACCAGGGGTTGGCCAGCCTGTACTCTCTCACTTTCAGGTTAAATTCGGCTTTGCGGGTGTCCATATAATCGGTATGCAGATCCACATTGCAGTATTCTTCAACATCAGCCATCCATGCGTGGGTATACTCTTTAAGCCTTTCAACTGTCCACTCTTCATCAAAAAACGGGAAATCGAAGTTGTTCAGAAGTTTGGCAATATTTCCGGGATTATAATCGGTAGCGTCAACCAGGCCGAGCAAAACCCTGCTGAAACGCCGCAGGTCTGACAAGCTTTGAAACCCAAAGTTTTTAAGGCGTTTGAAAAACCTCGTATTTCGGTATTCGATTTCGGTTATTTGCCATTCTGTAAAAAAGGCTTCTTCGGCTGCAACCTTAATGCCGTAATCTTCATCCGTGTTACGAAAAAAGCTCCAGGGAGTATTAGTTAAAGCCTGCAGGAAATCCATCGGCACACCGGGCAGAAATGCGTTCATCAAAACCGTTGTGGAAGGATTATTATATGCACTGTCCATCACCATTTTGAGTGAGTTTCCGAGCAGAAAATTCACATTAATGTTGTTTGGATTGGCTTGCGTGCCTCTTCGCATGGTATCGTGATTGGCGTATCCGCTAATCCATTGTTCTCCCATGCTCACCAATTCCTTTATCCGCCACCATTTGGAAACCCAATAGGTATAATTGTACGGAGTATTGTAGGCAAATATGGTTGGAGCCCATTGGTATGCATGCTTTTGCTGATCAATCACTTTTCGATAGGTTCCTGCCAGCTCCCAGTCGTCCCGTGGCCAGGGTCTTGCATCTTCAAAAATCATCCAGGGTTTATATGTCACACCGGCTGCTTCAATCAGTGTTTCACTCATCTGTTTCAGAAATTCATCATCATGCAGCACCTGATCCTGCTCGCCATCGTAGTAGGTTATATTCTGGGCACTGTCTACCCGCAATCCGTCAATACCCCAGCTCATTTTTCTTCGTAGCAGTTCAAGCATTATGGCCCGGATCAGCGGATTTTTGTAATCAATATTTTGCCCGTACATGTTTGGGCCGGCAAAGAACTGCTTCGGCAGAATATCCAAAGCTTGATTGTCGGCATGGCCATACACCAAGTCTGCAACAATTTTGATTGGCCCGGAAGGAAAATTGTGGAGTGTTTCTATCAGCGTTAACAGTTCGTGAGGCCTGCCGGTGGATAAAATGGATGGATTGATTGCCCCCGCTCCAAATATTGGTGTGTCATACCCCCAGTTTTGAACAGTGGGTTTGCGCAGGTGAACGGTTATTTCTGATCCATTGGCATCCGGTGTTTGGATTACACTCCAGAATTTATGGTGCTCCGGATGTTCAATCACCGGGTTTACCGGCATCAGTTCAATAGCATCAAACCCAACCAGGTTCATATCTTCAGCCGATATATCTTCATTATTGGCAATATCTGAGGCAATTTGCCTGTAGCGCCGGGAAAGTGACTGTAAAGTGCCATCAATGGTGGCTGTGCCCGTGTGTATTTCCAGCAGGTTTGTTGATGCGGCGATCCGGTTATTACCCGATTTATTGAATTCTACTTCAAGCTGTTCATAGTAAGCGGCATCCTTCCGCTCTTTTAGAACCTGCTCCACATCATACAACTCAGCAGGTGCGTGTATGCCATATGGCAACGACCATGCCATCGGGTCGCGAAGTGTTTTTTTTGAACCGTCTTCAAATTCACATTTGAATTGATAGAACGCCCCAAATTGCTCACGGTTTCCTGCCGGCAGATTCTCCACTGCAATCACGGCAAAATCGCCCATTTTTGATGCTTCAAACCGATAATACGTTACATTGCTGTGTTGATCCGGTTTATCAAAAATGAGGTCGGATACAGGAATGAAAAATTCAATTAACACCTTATTTGCCTCGCTTATCTGCGGGTCCCAAATAAGAAAACGTGTCAAATTGCCACGGATTTGCGCACCAAAATGTTTTACCAAAAGCGGTGCATTGGAGTATGTTACACCTTTACTTAAATACTGCCTGAGCGTGGTTACAAAACCGGCAGTTTCCTCTTTGTTGACACGAATATTCATCTCTTACGCTTATTTAAATTAAACACACTGACTGCATTGTTTTTACAATAGAAAATACACTAATTTTGGAGCAATTTGAATACGGGTATTTTTCTTAATCACAGGCCCGCGGATAATAATTGCACCTGCTATTTCTATTGAGCAGTTGATCCCATTAATTATTTTTACTCAATCATCTTCATTTACATCAGCCCAATTCAAATATTTTTTCCGCACCTCGTTTATATGTGTTTCCAGTGTTTCTATTTTCCATTCTGAAGTATCAATTGGGGGGTGGATGTGAGCTGTACAGATTCCCGTTTTTGTCACCAGGTAATCGCCGCTGCTCAATTCTCGGTGCCCCTCAAAATAAACAGGAACAATGGGATAATCCAAATCAATCGCCATTCTGAATGGTCCTTTCTTGAAAGGCCCGATTACACCGGGATGTTTCCGTGAGCCTTCGGGCGCCATCAGAATCGACAGGTGTTGCTTTTTAATTCTGGTCACGTTTTTCTTGAGTGTGCTTATTGCCTTATCAGAATCCTGCCTCCTGATAAAAACCTGCCCGGTCAGCCTCCCCAGAATGAAAAAAATCGGGTTGTATTGAAATTCCCATTTTGCTACAAACCGAACCCGCGGCAACCCCATGGCAAGCAGTGTAAGCATATCGAGAGTGGAACTGTGGTTGATGATATACACAGCCGGTGCGGGGATAGGATCAACATGTTTTTTTATTTGAAATTTAACGCCCAAAACTAACAATACCGGCCATGCAATAGCCGGTGCAATTTTTTCAATTACAAAATTACTAAGCCGGCCAAAAGATACAATCAGCAGGATGAGTATAAAGGGCGTAAATACCAGCAGAAGCAGAAAAAAAAAGGGAATAGAGAGAGCACTACGAATGTACTCGGAAACAGTAAAATCCCTTTTATCATCAGTCATAATCAATATTTTGTTAAAAATGAAGGACGCCCGGAAATTTATCAACCCAGGCTTTAAATGTGGATTCGGCCACGTAAAATGCAATCATCTGAATGCGTCTTCAAAATGTGAAATTTCCGGCGCTTCATTTCCCTTTTGTACTATTGAAATGATATCAAACCTCACAACGGCCGTCTCCATTTTGCGTTCGTAGATCCATGCCTCGGCAGCTTTTTTTATGTTTTTTTCTTTTTGCGGAGTTACATATTCTTCGGGGCGCCCAAAAAAGGTGCCCGAACGTGTTTTTACTTCCACAAACACTATATAATTTCGGTCGGTTGCAACAATGTCAACCTCTGCTTTTTCAAAAAAGTAGTTTCTGTCCAGAACAATCCAGTCTTTCGATTCCAAATAAGCTGCTGCTATATCTTCGCCGTTACTTCCTATGTCGCGGGTAGTTTTAGCCATCACGTATCGGATTGTTCTGCAGATTTGCTGCTTTTCAATGATTGATGTGCTTCAGCCAGTTTTACAAGATGCTTCAAAAATTTCAGGTTTTTACGGTTTATGTATGGCAGAAGTGCCTGTGTAAACCGATCAAACATCTCCAGAAATTCGATAAAATCTTCAATTCGTTCTTTAAACTCCGTTTCTTCCGGAAGCTGTTCACTGTTTTGTTCAAAAATTTCGAGACACTCGATCAGGTTTTCTCTGATAGGGTCTATTTCCCGCTGATGGCGTTCGCGAATTAATATGGCAACAATATTCCAAACATCTTTTTCCGCAGTGTAATAATCTTTTCGAACCCCTTTATAGTGAACTTTTTGAATTAACTGCCAGTGCAGCAAATTTCGCAGGTTCATATTGGCGTTACCGCGGCTGATGCTTAGCTGCTTCATGATGGCATCCGTATCGAGCGGATCTGTTTCGGCATAAAGAAGCGCATGAATCTGAGCCATGGTTTTGTTGATGCCCCAAGCCGAAGCCATTTCGCCCCACAGCAATACAAACTGGTCTATTGCGTGTTGATGTGTATAGGATTTGGATTTTGCCATCAGTTATAATATTTGCACTCCGTTGCCGGTGTTATAAACCAATTTCAATTCCGGCCCTAACGACGGCAAACAGCGGCTGGGTACACGTTTACCCATTGGGATGGACGAAAACGGCAGTTTTTATTTTTCAGTTTTATCAGGAGTTTTTGCTGCTTCTTTTGTCTCGTTTTGGCTGGTACCGTTGGTTCCGCTGCTATTTCCGTTTTTATAATCGGTTACATACCATCCTGACCCTTTGTACACAACACCTCCACCACCGGAAATAATCCGGCTTACAGGCTGGCCGGTTGTCGGGCAGCTTGTCAATGGTTCATCGTTAATACCCTGAGTTATTTCAAAGACAGAACCGTCTTTCCTTTTGTACTCGTAAGTTGGCATAATCAAACAGGTTAATTCAAAGATTTTAGTTTTCTATTAATAATTCAGGCAAACATAAAGATTTCATCCTGAATACATTTCATGGTTCTTTCATGCAGAAAATGTGCCAAACTGTTTACACTGCACATCCTGTCAGCAAAAAATCATAAAAGAGACGACAATCCATCTTTCATCCTGAGCACTGCCTCATTTAAATCATCCATCGAAGCTGCGTAGCTCAAACGAATTCCATTGGGTTCACCGAACGCATCACCCGGCACAACGGCAACTCCGTGCTGCTCCAAAAGATACAATGAGAGATCGGTTGATGTGCTGATTCTGTCTCCTGTCGGCGTGGATTTACCAAGAAAGTGATGAATATCCGGAAAAACATAAAAAGCACCGGATGGGGTAAAACACTCCACATTTTCGATTGATTTAAGTTCACCCACTATGAAATCCCGGCGTTTTTTAAATGCTGCTCTCATCTCTTCAACGGGTTTCATGCTTCCGGTATAGGCCGCAATTCCGGCTTTTTGTGATATGGTTGAAGGCGCAGATGTTTCCTGGCTTTGAATTTTGGCAACGGCATCTGCAATAGGCTTTGGGCCGGCCATATATCCCAGTCGCCAGCCCGTCATGGCAAATCCCTTGGAGAAGCCGTTTATCAAAACGGTTCGGTCTTTCAGATGAGGTGCCGCATTCAGAATACTTACATGCTCATGATCGAAAACAATGTATTCATAAATTTCATCAGAAATAATGAGCACATCCGGATACTCATCCAGCACGCTGGCCAAATCCTTCAGCTCGGTTCTTGTATAGCAGGCACCGGTTGGATTTGAAGGTGAGTTCAAAATTATAGCCCTGGTTTTTTCAGTAAGCGCATCCTCTAACTGCTCGGGGGTTAATTTGTAGTTGTTTGCAAAAAGTGTTTTTTCGATTACCGGAATTCCGTCAGCCAGCTTTACCATCTCGGGATATGATACCCAGTATGGCGCGGGAATCAGAACCTCGTCCCCCGGGTTGATTGTTGCAAGGATTGTAAATCCAACTGATTGCTTGGCGCCATTAGAAAGAACGATCTGGTCAGGTGGAATTGCGATCCGGTTTTCCCGCTTCAGTTTGTTGCTGATTGCTTCTCGCAGTTCGGGCAAGCCTGTGTTCATCGTATAGCCGTGGAAACCATCGGTTATGGCCTCGATAGCAGCATTGCAAATATGAGCAGGTGTTTTAAAATCCGGCTCACCGGCACTTAAAGCAATTATGGAAGCCCCTTCGCGAGCAAGCTGTTTTGCCCTGGCAGATACTTTTAAAGTTTCTGAAGGCGATAAATTTTTAGCTCTGTTAGATATCATGATGTGTAAACTGTAAGTAAAAATTTCTGATAATAATTAAAACAATTGGATACCATAGCGTGACATCCCTGCAGAAAATGTTCTACAACAATAATCTGCGATTTTCTGAATCTTTATTTAATACCGCTGAACGAATTTTATTGAATATAAAGATAAAGAAAACGGAAATGGTATTAGTGAGAAGTTTTTCACATAAAATTTATTCCGGGAATTTATGAGGTATATTTTTCCCGGAGAGCTTTTGCCACATTGTCCGGAACAAAACTGCTAAGATCGCCGCCCCAAAATGCCACTTCTTTAACAACAGTAGCCGAAATAAAAGTAAGCTGCTCGTCCGGCATCAGAAAAAGTGTATCAATTTCCGGAGCCAGGCGCCGGTTAGTAAGAGCCATTCTAAATTCATACTCGAAATCGGATATCTGGCGTACACCCCGCAACAGCACGTTAACTTTCTTTTTCCTGGCAAAATCAATCAGCAAGCCGGTAAACTGTTCAATTTCCACTTTATCCCGCCATTCCTTCTCTTTGATAGCCTCCTTTATCAGATGCTCTCTCTCATCACCCGTAAAAACCGATTCTTTTCTGTTGTTTACCGCAATGGTTATAATCACTTTTTCAAACATCTGAACAGCCCGTTTAAGAATATCGAGATGGCCATTGGTTAAAGGATCGAATGAGCCGGGATAGAGTGCGGAATTTTTCATAAAAATTGAAATTTAAATGGTAGTAAAAATATAGCTGATAACTGCTAAAAATCGTCAGGATTTCTTTTAAACATAGACACAATGGTTCGTCCATACGGTTTTGAAAAAACGCAATTTTCGTGAGACGAAAAATCATGGCGTTTATCATGCTCTAAAATAAACCATCCATCCTCATTTAACCAATTTTCAGCAACAATCAAATCAATCATTTCTTCCATCTTGTAATAATCGTAGGGAGGGTCGGCAAAAACAAAATCGAAAGTGCCGTGTTTTTGCTGCAAAAACATATCCACATCAGCCATAATTGTTCGCATCTGCTCATGAACACCAAAGTTTTTTGCTGTTTTTTCGATTTGCCGGATGTGCAGGGGTTCATCATCAACAAACAAACAGAATTCCGATCCCCGGGAAATTGCCTCAAAACCGAGGTTCCCGCTTCCGGCAAACAAATCAAGTACGCGGGTATCATCAAAATAAACACGTGCATCTATCACAGAAAACAGGCCTTCTTTGGTTCGATCGGATGTTGGCCGCAGCCGGCCGGATTTTGGAACGGGTATGGAGCGGCCTTTCAGTTTACCTGTTATAATTCTCATGCAGCGTGTTGTCAACCATCTCTTTGTTTATACTCATCAAAATAGCAGGAAAAGCACTTTCCAGCCGGAATCCGTACGTTTTTTCCGGGGCATCAACTTTAATGATGTTCAGTGAATGAGGGATGTGAATGGTTCCGTGATCGTGCCAAAAACCCTTAAGAATATCAGTTACATGCTTGCTGAAGTGCCCAAAAACAAATGTGTTTTCGTGCATCCCTTTCATCCAGGGGAGATGCCCGGCATATAAATTCCATAAATAGGTGAGATCTGTCAGCTCATCATATTCAATATACGTGCAGCCTCTCATTTTGCCGAGAATAAAGGAAGTGACGCTGATATAGTTTTTCTGGCAATGAATCATCAAAAAAGCTCCGGTATCACTTGTATGGATTTGCCAGTCAATGCCCAGTTCAAATTCAGACACACAGTCTTTGATGCTGAAATTTTTTAGCAGATTGTTAATTCCCTGCATTGAGCTGTTGTCCCGAAGTAGTAAGAGTCGGCTGTCTGAGTTGCTTATGGTTTGCCATATAGCTTGTATTTCACTTCTCTCAGAGCCACGCATTAATAACTGAATGTGTGCTTCGCGCTCTGATGCATCTTCATATACAGCACGTGGAACTATTGTCCAGCACTCTTCGGTAGCCGGATAAAGAACTTTTACTGCATTACAGTTAAATTCTTCTTTTATCTCTTCAAGAGAACTTTTGAGTGCTGGAAAACCGTCAGAATTACCTGTGATAATTGCATCTTCAACATCAAAATTAAAATCGATGCTTCCTATACGGGCAAGGCTTGAGTTTTGTCCGGGGTTGTTTACCGAGTAAAATAGCTGATTACCAGTATAACATATACCGAGACAAGACCCGCCGGACTCCATTTTAATTCCAGTTTGGTGCGTTCAGCAGCGTGGTTCGTTGAAGGTCGCCAATACGGTCGTCGCTGCCGGGATTTTCTAATAAGTATAGTCTCGGCCGGATAGTGTCATTCAGCGTGTATTCAAACCGGTGATGAGGCGGACGTGGAGAATAGACAATTGAATCCGGGTTGTATTCATTCGGTGGCATAAAAGCAAAAAGAGAATCGCCGCGCTCCACCATCAGCGAATCGGTTTTAAGGAATTGAACCAAGCTGTCGAGGCCGCCATCGGTTGGCGGGAAATTGCCCTGGCGATTTCGGTACTGAACCAATACGTCTCGAACCAACTCCATACGATGCCGTTCACGCTCAACCATTTCTCTTTCTTCAAGAACTTCCTGATAGGGGTCAACAAGCGAACGGTATAAAAACCATGATAAAAGTACAATGAGAATCCCCAAAACAACCGTTAAGATGTTATTTTTAGTCGTTAAATCCATATGATAAAAATGTGTTGGTTATCGATATCGTATTAAAATAATGCGAAACAGCAAAATAATTGCAGTCTATTTGATATGCAACTTTCTATTGCATCCATCCCTTAAGATAATAATTAAAAAAACAGATTAATTGATTTCTTTACCTGAAAGTAATGATAAATATTCTATTAAGTGACTTTTAAGTCCCCTGTTTTGAAATTTTTTGAAATTTTTTATCTCCAGTTCCATTTTTTGCAGTTCTTGTATTACAAAATAATCAGAAAAAAGATCTGAAATTTCTTTTTGGGGAATGCTGAAAGGCGGCCCATTCATCTCATTCTGGTTGTATTTAAAATGCTGAATCAAAATTTTTGTGTGAGGTGAAGAGAGATTCTTCAGCTTTTTTGAGTATCGTATTCTCATCCCCGGCGGCAGGGCTGTTAGTGCTGCTTTGTCGTAAATCAAATCAATAGCCTCAAATTTTTCTTCAGTAAGTTTAAAAAAGTCTCCGCACCACAATTCAATATTTCCAGAAGTTACAATTGAAAAGGATGTAAACGAAGAGTTATGAGTCTTTAAATTGTGCTCGTTTATAAACTGATTGATGGCTGTCTGAGACACTTCAACCCCAATCACTTTTTTTGCCCTTCTTGATAGCCACAACAAGTCTCTGCTTTTCCCGCACAAAGGCACCAATACGGTTGCATCCGGCTTTATATCAATCTCGTCCCAGTTTTCAGTCAATCCGGGATAATACTCATCCAGATGGAATCCTATGTTTCCTTTTTTCCATCTGCTTTGCCAGTAGCTGAGTTCCATTTAACCGTTTCTTTAATGCGAATTAAACAATAGTTTCAATGCTTGATTTTACACAGGCTGAATTGGACCATAACCTAACCGATTGTTTCCGAGTAGACAAGAGGCCTGATGCATTTAACCTGATTTCGAAAGCTGTGTTCAAGTGATAAATGCAACAACAAAATAGCCTTAACGCTTTAAAGTGTTGTGCTGCATTAAATTTATTTTAAAAATTATGTATTACAAGGGAAAAGTCAGAAGCTGTGGGTAAGTCCAAAAAGGCAGGCATCAACTTCAGGGCTCAAAACTTATATTTTTTGAAAAATAATTTTCGTACAAATAATATCTAACCATTTGAATCGATCCATTTTAAGACTTGCGATTCCCAACATCATCAGCAACCTCTCGGTGCCGCTGCTTGGTGCCGTGGATACCGCCCTGGTTGGCCATCTGGAACATGTGTACTACCTCGGAGCACTGGCAGTGGGAAGTGTTATCTTCAATTTTATTTTCTGGGGATTTGGTTTTTTGAGAATGGGCACTACCGGCCTTACCGCTCAGGAATACGGTAAACAGAGCCGAAGCGGCATGATGATGATTCTTGCAAGAGTACAATTTATTGCGCTGGGAATTGGCTTGTTTATACTTCTGCTTCAGCATCCCATTGCTCTGTTCAGTCTCTGGATTATCGACAGTACACAGCAGGTGGCTGATTACACAAGGGTTTATTTCGATATTCGCATTTACACAGCCCCGGCTGTACTTGCCCTGTACGGACTGAACGGGTGGTTTTTGGGCATGCAGAATGCCAAATATCCCATGATTGTAACCATCGTAATGAATTTGCTAAACATTGTGCTGAACATCACATTTATTTATGGGTTTGGGATGCATGTAGACGGTGTGGCTTATGGAACGCTGATATCCACTTACCTGGCTTTACTTCTCGCCATATTTTTATTCTTCAAATCATATCATAAATATCTTTCACATTATATCAAAACTGAGCTCATTAACTTCGGTGAATTGAAAAAATACTTTGCGGTAAACCGGGACATTTTTATCCGTACATTGTGTCTGATCTTCACATTCTCTTTTTTCACGGCCGTTTCGGCAAGGCAGGGTGACCTGATTTTGGCAGCCAATACTATTTTACTCCAGTTTTGGTTTATCGCTTCATACGGAATCGACGGTTTTGCGTATGCAGCCGAAAGCCTTGTGGGTAAATTTTCAGGTCAGCGCAATTATAAAAAGTTAAAAACTGCGGTTTTCTATAACCTTTTCTGGGGATTGACTCTTGGAGCCGCCGGCACGTTCATTTATCTAATCTTTGGAAATCAGATCCTCCACCTTTTCACGGATAACCAGGAAGTGATTCTGCTTTCACAATCAGTACTGTTTTGGACAATTATTGCACCTTTGGTATCCAGCATCTGTTACATCCTTGATGGGGTGTTTATCGGCGCCACCAAAACACAGCCAATGAGAAACACCATGCTGGCAGCCACATTTTTGGTCTTTTTGCCTGCATATTACCTCGCAACCCCGATTTTTGGTGTTCATGGCCTTTGGCTGGCCATGGTTCTTTTTATGATCAGCAGGGGAGTTGCTCTTGGATCTTACGTGCCTGGTAAAATTTTATCTATAACAAAAAATGCAAAGTAAAATGGATTGTAAGCCCTGATAATCTCAATAAGAGCTGCACTGCTTCGAAACTTTTTCAGTAGCCGTGCCACACCAGCAGGTTAAACAGCTCAGGAGAATGTGATGTTTTGCCTCGTATTTTCATTGGACATTGTTAACAAAAATCATCCAAAAACCGTATATTTTAACCGAAAAATCTGTTAACAATCACCAAATATGATATACAAGCAAAAATTTTATTACCTAACCAAAACCCCGCTAAGCGCAGAAGGCCCGAAAGATGTTGAGATTATTGACCGGGCTGATGACAGCAACCAATTTCCGAAACTATTTGCCGAGTACGAAGAGCTGCGCTCACATGCTTTCAACGATGATAAACTTTACAGTATCATTCGAGCTGATGATATTTATGACCTGGTGAGAACGGGTACTGAAAAAGAGGCACGGGAGCTGGCTTACGAAAATGCTGAGCCTGAAATTATCACCAATTTGCAGCACAGGGTAATGCAAAAGAATGATCATGATGCCCGTGCAATTTTAAAAGAAATACACGACATAAGAAGCTGATCACCAACACAATTTATTAAGATTTTACTGGGTTGAAGGCAACAGAAAAAGAGCCATCACTCCGAAGCAGCATCGTTGCCATGATAAGCTGCTGATAACACGGTGATATCATCTGATTGAGGAGCTGCTCCGGCAAATTTCATCACTTCAAGGAATAATCCTTTTACCTGGTTGCTCAAACCTTTGTGTGATGACCGCCTGAGGAATTCTACAATTCTTTCTTCTTCAAAGAAGCCCCCGCTATTGTTTTCGGCTTCCGATACGCCATCGGTAAACGTAACAATAGTATCTCCGGGTTTTAGCTGAATGGTATTTTTCTCGTATGGTGCTGCTTCAAATTTGCCCAAAAGCAGGCCGCCAACATCTTCAAGTTCACTCACCTCACCATCAGCCGAAAGTAAATAGGGCAGGTTATGGCCGCCATTGCAGTAGCTCAATTCTCCTGTTTTTAAATTCAATACACCGTAAAAAACCGTCACGAAAGTTGAGATATCACTTTCGGGAATCAACATATTGTTCACTTTAAAAATGCAATCTGCCGGATCTTGCACTTCAGAACCTATCGACTTAAGCATGGTGCGGCAAACCGCCATATAGATGGCTGCAGGCATGCCTTTCCCTGCCACATCCCCAATAAAAAAAACGAAGTGGTCGTCATCGGTTTTAAAGAAATCGTAAAAATCTCCTCCAACATGTTTTGCGGCAATCATCTTGGCAAAAACATCGAAGCGGCTGTCGTCTCCATAGACCGGAAAATCCTGTTTCAGAATTTTTTGCTGAATTCTGGCTGCCATATCCAAATCGTAATTCAGCGAAGTGAGCTGCTTTTCTAATTCGGCAGTTTTCTGAATTCGTTCAATCTCTTTCAGCGTTTTTTCGATGGTGGTTTCAAGGTCGTTAAAATCGATCGGTTTGGTTACAAAATCGTATGCGCCGCAATTCATAGCCGTGCGGATGTTGTCCATATCGCCGTAAGCTGAAACCATAATCACTTTTAAATCATCACGCTGCAATTCCTGCAGTTTGGTCAGCAGTGTAAGCCCGTCCATTTTCGGCATGTTTATGTCACTCAAAACAAGCGTAACTTCGTTGTTACTGTTAATTTTTTCGAGTGCTTCATTACCATCTTCCGCAAACAGAAATTCAAATTCATTCGAACGAAGTTTGTGTCTGAATTTTTGCATCATGAGCATTTGCAAATCCGGCTCATCATCCACCACCAGGATTTTTCGATTGTTATAATTCATGATTTTTCTGTTTTATTTCTGCTGACCATTTCATGGATTTCTTCCTTCAGGGAATTAAAATCTATCGGTTTTGTGAAAAACTCCTTGGCTCCCGATTCTATCGCTCTTTTGTAATTTTTTTCATCACCATAAGCCGATATCATGCTTACCATAATTTCCGGAAAATTGCTTTTAATTTTATTCAACAGCTCAATCCCGGTCATTCCCGGCATGTTGATATCAGAAAAAACATATACTACATCAGGCGGATCTACGCTGTTAAGAATGCTCATTGCTTCATTTCCCGAAAAAGCAAATTGAAATTCCAGATCTCCACTTCGGATTTCTTTTCTGAACTTCTGCCTGAACAGCATTTCTACGTCTTTTTCGTCATCCACAACTAAAAATTTCATAATCAAAAAAATCTAAATTTACCCCGAAATAACCACTCCCAAAGGATTGGATTTAATATCGTAAAAATCAGCCTCTTATCAATGCAGAGAATACAACAATAATTTTTGTCAGGCAAAGACTGAGCAAATGATTGAAAACTGCCTGTCGACCAGAAATATTCAGAACAGCAAATCTGGCAACAATAAGGAAAACGGTTTGGGTTATTGCAATTTTGATAAAATTATCGGTGGCGGATTTTTCAAAATTGCCGTTTTTGGGCAAAAATAGTGGCTCAGGATGGCAAAACTTCTTTTAGAAATTGACCGGTGTAACTCTTTTTTATGCCGGCAATTTCTTCTGGTGTGCCGGTTCCAACAATTTGTCCGCCGCCAAATCCTCCCTCCGGCCCGATGTCGATAATCCAGTCGGCCGATTTGATAACGTCCAGGTTATGCTCGATGATGATAACAGAATGCCCGCTGTTTACCAGCTCATTGAATGACCTGAGCAGTTTTGAGATGTCTTCGAAATGAAGCCCGGTTGTGGGTTCATCAAAAAAGTAGAGCGTTTCTTCCGTGTTGGTTTTCGAAAGAAATTTGGCCAGTTTCACCCGCTGCGCCTCGCCTCCGGAAAGTGTAGTGGCGCTCTGCCCCAGTGTAAGATAGCCAAGGCCAACGTCTTCCATGGGCTGCAATTTGCTGATGATGACCGGTTCATCCACAAAAAATTCGAGGGCATCACTGATGCTCATGGCCAAAACGTCGGCAACATTTTTACCGCGATATTTGATCTGCAGAATATCTTTCCGGAAACGGGCGCCTCCGCACTCTTCACAAACCAATTCGATATCGGCCATGAACTGCATTTCTATTTTCTGAACACCTTCACCCTGGCACGATTCACACCGCCCGCCCGGCACATTGAAAGAAAAATGACCCGGTGTGTACCCCATGATTTTTGATTGCTTGGTTTTAGCAAATAGCTCTCTGATACCGTCGAACGCCTTGGTATACGTGGCCGGATTGGAGCGGGTTGATCGCCCGATCGGACTTTGGTCTACCATTTCCACCGCTTCAATATTCCTGATTCCCGATACGCTGCGATGCCTCCCCACTTTCTCTTTCCAGGTGCCCAATTTTTTCTGGATAAATGCGTAGAGTGTGTCATGAACCAGGGTCGATTTCCCGGAACCGGAAACTCCGGTCACGCAAACCAGTTTGCCCAGTGGAAATTCCAGATCAATATTTTTAAGGTTGTGCTCTGATGCACCTTCCACAGTGATTGATTTTCCATTCCCCTTTCTTCGTTTCTGAGGAACAGAAATTTCTAACCCTCCGCTCAGGTATTTTCCGGTCAGCGTTTTCGCTTTTTTCAGCTCATCATACGATCCGGTAAAAACCACCTCCCCACCGTAGGTGCCTGCAAACGGGCCGATGTCGATAATGTTATCAGCCGCTCTTATCATCTCCGGGTCGTGTTCAACCACCAAAACGGTGTTGCCGATATCCCGCAGAGATTTCAGAATGTTAATCAGACGGTCGTTATCCCTCGGATGCAGGCCGATGGTTGGTTCATCGAGCACGTAGAGACTTCCGATGAGCGAACTTCCAAGCGAATTTGCCAAACTTATTCGCTGCGATTCCCCGCCGCTGAGGGTATTAGTGAGGCGGTCGAGCGTGAGGTAATCAAGCCCCACTTCATCCAGGTATTTTACCCGTTTGCGGATTTCATACAAAATCTGGCCTGCCACGGATTGCTCATAGTCGGTCAGTTCAAGTTCATCAAAAAAGGTTCGCGCATGACCGATGGTCATCTCTGTAACTTCACCGATATGCAGTCCCCCGACCTTCACAAAGAGCGCATCTTTTCGCACACGGTAGCCCTCGCAATCGGGGCAGCGGCTGTAACCACGATAGCGCGAATAGAGTACGCGCATGTGCACTTTATAGAACTGGCTTTTCACATCTTCAAAAAATCCGTGGATACCTGCGTAGCCTTCTTTTCCGTTCCACAAAATGTCCCGCGCTTTCTTATCCAGGTCTTTGTAGGGTGCATCAATGGGGATGTTTTCTTTTGCGGCAACTCTCACAAAATCGCGCAGATATTTTCCGAATTTCGGTGAATCGAACGGAGCCACCGCCCCTCCGCGAATGGTTTTATCGGGATCGGGGATTACCAGGTCTTCATCAATTCCGGCCACCCGTCCAAAGCCTTCGCAGGTATCGCAAGCGCCAAAAGGATTATTGAATGAAAACATCTGGGGAGTAGGCTCCAGAAACTCCAAGCCGTCACGCTCAAACCGTTCACTGAAAAGAAGTTCATCACCACCGCGGATTTTTATTGAACACCTTCCGTTCCCTTCCTGAAATGCCGTCTCCACAGATTCGGCAATGCGGCTGCGGGTTTCGTCGTCTTTCTTAACAGCAAGGCGGTCAACCAACACGCGGTGTGTTTCCGGTGTGATTTCTTCCGGCTCAAAATCATCGCGGGTCAGGTCGGTCAATTCTTCATCTCCGATCCGGAGCAGCCGGGTGAACCCCTTTTCTTTCAACACGGCAAGCTGCTCTTCCTGCTTTCTGCCTTTCCGAAGCTGATAGGGAAACAGGATATAAAATTTCGTTTTCTCCTCGTGTTCATCAAACAGTTCCCGGATTACTGTGGCTGTGGTATCTTTCTGAACCTCCTTGCCCGATATAGGCGAAATGGTTTTTCCGATCCGTGCAAAGAGCAGCCTCACATAATCGTAAATCTCGGTAGATGTACCCACGGTTGAGCGCGGGTTGCTGCTGGTGGTTTTCTGCTGAATGGCCATGGCCGGCGAAATGCCCTGCATAAAATCCACATCGGGTTTGTCCATCCGCTCCAGGAACTGCCGGGCATAGCTGGACAGGCTCTCCACATATCGGCGCTGGCCTTCGGCATAGATCGTATCAAAAGCCAGGCTCGATTTTCCCGATCCCGATACGCCGGTAATCACATTCAGCTTGTTCCTCGGTATAACCACATCAATATTTTTGAGGTTATGAACCCGGGCGCCTTTTACAATAATGGGGCGGTCGGAGGATGGCTTGCCGTTTTCAGCAGTGGATTGGTTGATGTTTGATTCAGTTTCTGGCATTCGGTCTGGTTCCTTTCAAATCTCCAAAAATACGAATAATCAGCGCCAATATGGAGAAGTTTCACACGGTTTGATTCGAAACAACAGACTTCGTTATGAGCTTCGTTCGATTATGTTCATAGTGAATTATGGTATCTGTTTAGCGAGTGAAAAGTGACCTTGAAGCGTTCCCGATGTTTTTTCGGGATCCTTCAAGCGTCACTTCTTCGTCACAAAAGAACGCTCAAGGAGCTTGTGCACGCTTGATGGTTCTTTTTCGCTAAACACATACAAATCATGACCACCTCAAATGCATAAACTGGCACAAGAGTATCTCAGCTCCATTTTTAGTGCTGGCCAATAACATCTTACAACGACCAATAGAATACAAATTATACTTTCCGGCAATCCCACCGTATGCAAAGATTCCACAGATTATCAGCGAAAATCCGCGGGTTCATCTGCGGGCCTCTGCGAGAACCCTCTACTGTAAAAGCTGAGTTAATTATATCAATGCATCGATGAATTTTGTAAATATCAACCAATATTTCGCATATTCAGATAAATAATTTAAACTGCCGCCATCATGAATAATATCTCCAGAAAAAATTTTCTAATAAAAGCCGGATCGGCCCTGGCCGTATCCTCATTTGGTTTCCCGAACATCATCACTCCCAAAAAGAAAGAGAAACTCGGGGTTGCCCTGGTTGGGCTGGGTAATTACGCCACCAACTGGCTGGCGCCCGGCCTGCTGGAAACCGAACATTGTGAGCTACGCGGAATTGTAACCGGCTCACCCGAAAAAATCCCTGTCTGGCAGGAGCGTTACGGAATTCCCGACGGCAACGTGTATAACTACCAAACTATGCACAAAGTGGCCGATAATGACGATATCGACGTTGTTTATATCGTGCTGCCCAATCATATGCATGCCGAATATTCCATCATAGGGGCCAAGGCCGGAAAGCACGTATGGTGCGAAAAACCGATGGCAATGGATGAGGCCGAATGCCAGGCTATGATTGACGCCGCCAACAAAAACAGGGTGCAGCTAACCATCGGCTACCGCATGCAGCATGAGCCAAATACGCAGACCATTATCCGTTACGGCAAGGAACAGACTTATGGCGCCATCACCAAAATGGAATCGGGGGGCGGATTCAGCGGGAATTTTGAGGAAGGAGCCTGGCGCACCTTTGCTGCCAAGGGTGGAGGCGCCTTGTACGATATGGGAGTTTACCCGATCAATGCGTTCCGTTACTCAAGCGGGATGGAGCCGGTTGCCGTAAAAGGGCGCTTAACCACAGAGCGAACGGAGATGTTCCCCGATGTGGATGAAGCCGCGGTTTTCGAACTCAAATTTCCGGGCGGACTCAAAGCTTATGGCGAGTGCAGTTTTGCTGAAGGGATGAATTACCTGGACATCGAATGCACCGATGGCTGGTATAATTTAAGGCCGTTTTTATCATACAGCGGGGTCCGGGGAGAGACCAGCAGCGGAACCCAATTGCCGCCCGACCCGGCTCACCAGCAGGCCCGCCAAATGGACAACGATGCCCTTGCCATCAAAGAAGGAACACCGCCCATAGTGCCCGGAGAAGACGGACTGGCAGATGTGCGGATAGTCCGTGCAATTATGAAATCATCCGATAAAGGGGAAGAGTGGGTGGAGGTTTAATGCGTCTTACGAAGTTTGTTTAAGATGTGTACCATTAAACAAGTTTTATCGTTGTTTATGTAGCACAATTAAGCTACATTTTATCAGGTTGAACAAAACCCATTATTATGTCCAAGAAAACTGCAACGGTTCGAGCCCGAATGGAACCTGAACTTAAAAAAGAGACGGAACGTATCCTGGATCAGCTTGGACTGAACACTACAGAAGCAATACGAATTTTCTTTAAGCAGGTCAAACTTCAGCGCGGCCTTCCATTTGAGGTAAAAATACCCAATGAAACAACACATCAAGCAATTGTTGATGGTAAAGCTGGTTTAAAATTGAAAAAATTTGAAACTACCGAGGAGTTGTTTGAAGACCTGGATATCTGATGAAAAAGATTTCCCGCACTAATAGATTCAAGAAAGACGTCAAAAAAATGAAAAAGCGGGGAAAGTCGTTTGACGTTTTCAAACAAGTTATTCAAAAACTGGCCCAGGGTGAATCCCTGGAGGAGAGATTTCGGGATCACAAATTAACTGGCAATTATGTGGGTACTCGAGAATGCCACATAGAGTCTGATTGGCTGCTAATTTATGAAATTCATGATGATGAGCTGATCCTGATTCGTACAGGAACTCATTCAGATCTATTTGGATAGAAAGCAGTAAAACAAGGTATTTGTCAGTACAACAAATGGATCAAACCAGTATCATACAAATAAAGCATCTACAAGCTGCCGATCATTTCTTTTTTACTTTCACATTACTCTTAGCTTTTCTATAATATGATAGTATTCAAAAAGATAGAGCTATGATGCGATTTTTAAGACTATAATTCGAAGTTCTGCATCCAGGTTATATATTCAAAAAAATATGATTACAATTGCAGTTTTATTTTTTTCTGCATTAACGATTGGGTTCGGCCAAACTCATGCAACCGCAGATTCAGCATACCTAAACGGTAAAGCGGAACTTTATTTAGGTAATCCGGAACAAGCTGTTGCCATCTGGATGCAAGGATGGAATGAACTCGATTCTGCCGGGCTGGTGGATCCTCGAATCGGCTTTTCCGTTATTGAAACGGTTACCCGGTATGAAATGTCTCACCTGTATGAACAGGCCGCGCACATCTACCAGTGGGGCTTTCAGGCCACAGACATTGAACCCTGGGCAGAGGAATATCAGGCAGAACTTGACCGGATCCGTCCCATTGTCCATCCCGATCAGTTTGATCTGTGGCAGCAACTGCTTGATGATCGCGATCCGCTGCTGTTTGGACAGTTACGCAGTTTTTGGTTGAGCCTGGACCCGATGCCCTCCACAGAGTACAACCCACGGATTGTGGAGCATTGGGAGCGTATCGGGTATGCCCGAGAACATTTTACCGTAAATGACCGAAGCCCCTACGGCACCGATGAACGCGGATTGATCTATGTGAAATATGGACCACCTGATGATATACATTTTGATATGTTTCAAATGGATCGGGGCAGATTAATGCACTTCGCAAGACAATATTCGCTAGAAAATCCACAATATTCCCGAGCACTGGCAAGGGCTGTTGATGACAGAGCCGCCAGAATACTACGCATGAGTCAATATGAGGCATGGATTTACTTTTTTAATTCCAATGAAATCAGTTTTCTCTTTGGAAAGCCACAGGGAGTCGGGAAATTCCAGTTACTCGATTCTATTCTTGAGCTTTTACCTTCAGATTTTAATCGAATAACAACATATTATGACCCTCAGATGGGGAGGATGAGGATCAATGCTGCTCCATTTTTAATTATGTCAAGCCTACATCAAGGTACAAATTTTGATATGGAGTATTATACCGAGTTAAATGCACTTTATGCAGATTTAGATACAAACAAATTATCTCAATCTGTTGAAGATAATGAGAATATTAAATACAGAGTTCAAGATGATCTTCGGCATAGAGTCAATCAAATCGATGATCAAACATCATGGCTTGACAGAAACCTCTCCTCACTCTCTATTGATTCTCACTCCTGGCGATTTTTGGATCAGCAGAACAATCCATACACCGTAACCTCACTGTTTTCCACAATTCCGGAGTCCGATTTAATTTTCTACCCTGATCTGCAACGTATCTATCTGCGGAGCTCTATGATCACAGGCAGCGAACATGACGGGGTCTCCTGCAGAAATTCCGAGGTAATGCAAATCTATTCTGAAGATCTTTTCGACGAGGATTCACAAGATCAGGCGATAACTACACTTATCACTTGTCCTCAGACCGGGCAGGAGTCATTCTCGCTGCTGACCGCTGAACTGTTCGATCTGGATTCCGATGCCACCGCATCAGACATAACGGCTCCATCCTTTTTAAGCACTGTTTCTGGTCTGATTGCCATGGGTCGCTCGGACATCGAACTGGCAGAGCCACTTCCTTCAGATGCAAACATTTTTACAGCCAGCGACCTGGTTTTGGGGTTATCCACCGGCCGGGATGGTTATGAAATCAGTGACCTGCGGTTAGTTTCGAACAACCGGTTTCCAATTGGTGAAGATATCGTCTTATTTTACGAGGTGTACAATCTGGATGAGAGTGACGGCGACAGCCCGTTCCGGGAGTACACCCTGCACTATGAAATCCATCCGATTCGAACCCGTTTGCAGCGGCTGTTTGGAACCGGTCAAGAAGATCGTGAGCAATCCATCACTCTCCATTTTGAAACACAGGACAGCCGGACATCAGAGCAGA
>SLPZ01000075.1 GCA_007131725.1 Balneolaceae bacterium | reverse complement strand
TAAGAGAGCTGCAGGAGATCAAAGAGTCCGACTCGCTGGAAGGACGAACCCTGCAGATGGCCGAAACGCTCGAAGGCTCTGTTCGCAATACCGGAATTCACGCAGCAGGTGTGATTATTGCACCGGACAAGCTCACAAAATATATCCCCATCTGCACGGCTAAAGATACAGAATTGTATGTGACACAGTTTGACGGCAAAGTGATTGAAGATGCCGGTATGCTGAAGATGGATTTTCTCGGGCTGAAAACCCTCTCTATTCTGAAAACAGCCATCCAGTTTGTAGAAGAAAATCACGGTATAAAGTACAATCTGGACGATATTCCGTTCGATGATGAGAAAACCTTCGAAATGTTTCAGACGGGGGCAACCGTGGGCATTTTTCAGTTCGAATCGGACGGGATGCGCAAATACCTGAAGCAGCTCAAACCCACCAGCATCAACGACCTGATTGCGATGAACGCGCTTTACCGGCCCGGCCCGATGCAGTTTATTCCTGACTACATCCGGCGGAAGCACGGCGAAGAAAAAGTGGTGTACGATCACGAAGACCTGCGGGATATTCTGGAGCCGACTTATGGCATTATGATTTACCAGGAGCAGATTATGATGGTTGCGCAGAGAATGGGCGGCTACACCCTGGGGGAAGCCGATGTACTGCGCCGCATCATGGGTAAAAAACAGCCGGAACTGCTGCCTCCCGAGGAGGAAAAATTTGTGAATCAGGCCGTGGAAAAGGGATATGATAAAAAAACCGCCAAAGAAGTATTCGACAAAATGGCGTTGTTTGCCGGGTACGGTTTCAATAAATCGCACTCAGCGGCCTATTCGGTAGTGGCCTATCAAACCATGTTTTTTAAAGCCAATTATACGGCCGAGTATATGGCTGCGGTATTGAGCCACAACATGGGCGACATCAAAAAAGTGAGCTTCTTTATCGAAGAGTGCCAGCGCATCGGCATTCCGGTAGATGCGCCGAACATCAACACAGCCGAAGGAAAGTTTATTGCCAAAGACGGGCGTGTGCAGTACGGCATGTCGGCAATTAAAGGTGTGGGAAATGCCGCCATTGAACAGATTGTGGAAGAGCGAAATGAGAAAGGAGAGTTCCGGAGTATTTTTGATTTTTCATCCCGGATTGATACGCGGGTTTGCAACAAAAAAACCATCGAAAGCCTGGCACAAGCCGGCGCGTTTGATACCCTGCACCAAAATCGGGCGCAATTGCTGGCCAGCATCGAGGATGTGATCAGCTATGCATCACGCAAACAGGAAGAGGAGCGGCTGAACCAGGTCAGTCTTTTTGGTGAAGGTTCGGGATCGGGGGCAATCAGCCAGGAACCGAAGCTGAGGGAATGCCCGCCGTGGACAAACATCGAACGCCTGAACAAAGAACGGGATCTGATCGGGTTTTATCTGAGCGGCCATCCGCTGGATAAGTACAAAGAGGATACAAAACTTTTTGCAAGCCACACCCTGGCCGAAGAGAAACTTGCCGGAATGAACGACCGGGACAGCATTAAAATAATTGGCATCATAACGTCGGTAAAACGGATATCCGACAAAAAAGGGCGCCCGATGGCTTTTGTTCAGATCGAAGACCGGAAAGGCGCAGCCGAAGTATTGGTGTTCAGTGATGTATTTGACCGGCACCAGGGGCTGATTGAACCGGATACCATTGTGCTGCTGGACGGGACTCTGTCGAAGCGGGATGAGCCTCCAAAAATCATAGCCAACAGCATGGAGCGTGTTCAGAATTTGCGGGAAAAATTCCAGGCTCAGCTTCAGTTAAACATCAAACTGAAAACTGAAGAACTGACAAAAGACGACCTCCATCAGATGGCAACGCTGTTCAGTATCCATAAAGGAGAAACATCCATAAAATTTCAGGTCAATTCATCTCATGCCAAAAAGCCGATTCAGATGAACGTTCGAAAATTTGTGGTTGAGCCGAATAACGAACTGCTTTCAGGGCTTCGTGATTTGATCGGGAAAGAAGCAGTTCGCCTTGTAAAATCAAACGGGGCCTGATATTTGTGGCATCAATAAAGTGAACCCGTGCCAAAATTTTTTTCGAAGGCTTGCATTTTATTATAAGAAATCATGATGATACTGATAAGAAATTGATATGTGTAACTGCCCGAATTTTTGCAGATATTCAGTGAAACTGAAAAAATCAAAAACATAAATTATGAGTAAACCGATAGAATTAACAGACAGTAACTTTTCAGATGAAGTAGAAAATTCAGACACACCGGTACTGGTGGATTTCTGGGCAGAATGGTGCGGGCCGTGCAGAATGGTTGGTCCTGTGGTAGAAGAAGTTGCAGAAGAGTATGATGGTAAAGTAAAAGTTGGAAAAGTAAATGTAGATCACAATCCGCAGGTATCTGTGAAATATGGCATCCGAAGCATTCCCGCCCTGCTGATTTATAAAGACGGAGAGGTTGTAGACAGTATCATTGGAGCGGTGCCAAAAACACACATCACAAAAAAGCTTGATGAACAAATAGCTTAAAAATATTCCTGTGTTTTAAAGGCGATGGTTTTCATCGCCTTTTTTTTTGGATGGTTGATTTGGGGTTTTTGCTAATTTTAAAGTGGTTGGTGTTAAGGCACGCGGAGGCGCAGCGGCGCAAAGTGAGGATGTGGGCTTATTGTACATTGGTGCCTGTACTTATAGTGTCTGTGCTCTTCCAATATGTTTTAAGCAGACTCTCGTGATTTAAAGTGGAACAGATGCTAAACGCAAATTAAACATTGCCATTTATTACTTTATATAATTTGGATGTTTTGCAGAATTAGTTGTTTATTTCACATCGGAAATAATAAAACTGCTATCAAACCATTATATTTTTGATTCGTCAATTCATGTTAGCAGTATTTTTGGCAAAGCTTTTCGAAAGGCCATTATACCAATTACTTACAACAATATTTTACAACCAGGCGATAAATAATACAGAACTATCTTATTATTTTCAGCGTTATGCCTTGGTGCAAAAACTTTCTAATGTACAAACTAATTAATGAGAAAAGTTACTAAACGAATCATAACTATCGCGGTGATATTGCTGATTTTTGGGGGGCTGGCCTATCCAAAAGTAAAGCCTCTTTTCAGCAGCCCTTCAGATTCCCAGGAACAGGGAGGGAGTTCCGGCAGCAGCCGAATTATGCAGGTTGAAGCTGTTGAAATGGATTATGAAACAATTGAAGACAGAATTCATACCAGCGGTACCATAGAAGCCAATGAAGTGGTTGAGCTGGCTGCGGAAGCATCAGGTATCGTTACGGGAATTTATTTTGAAGAGGGTACGGAAGTTGAAAAAGGTGAACTGCTCCTAAAAATAAACGACAGTGAATTGCAGGCACAAAAGCAGCGTGCCATGTACCGGCTGAACCTGGCAGAACAGCGTGAGGAACGCCAGCGCAGGCTGCTGGAACGCGGAGGAATCAGTCAGGATGATTATGATGCCACCCTGAACGAACTGAATGTTTTGCGCTCCGAATTGCAATTGATAGAAGCCCAGATAGATCAAACCGAAATCAGAGCGCCTTTTTCGGGCATTATCGGGCTGAAATATGTAAGTGTTGGCTCTTACATCACATCAACAAGCAGAATTGCTTCGCTGCAGGAAATTGACCCTGTAAAAATTGACTTTTCCATCCCTGAAAGATTTTTGGCCAGGGTTAACCGTGGCGACCGGATTCAATTCCGCGTGCAGGGCGCCGATTCAACATTTTCCGGTGAGGTTTATGCAATTGAACCGCGAATTGAAACTCAGACAAGAACGCTTCAAATACGGGCTTTGAGTGATAACCCCCAGCGCCTGCTTTACCCCGGTGCATTTGCCAATATCACACTCATCATGGAAGAAATTGACGATGCCCTGATGGTGCCCGCAATTGCGGTGATCCCGGAGCTGAATGCACAAAAAGTGTTTGTGGAGCGTGACGGAAAAGTTGAGGAAGTGCGCATACAAACCGGAATCAGAACCAGCGAAAAGGTGCAGGTAGTTGATGGCCTGCAAAGAGGTGATCGTGTGCTCACCACAGGCCTGTTGCAGGTAAGGCCCGGAATGGACATCCAAATTTCTGAACTCCACAAATCGAACGAAATATGAGCCGTCTCTCCTCATTAAGTATCCGCCGTCCTGTACTGGCGTCAGTCATGTCGATCGTGATTGTTCTGTTTGGCGTGATTTCTTTTTTCTACCTGGGTGTCCGCGAGTATCCCTCGGTTGATCCTCCTATTGTAACGGTTTCAACCACCTATGTTGGTGCCAATGCCGATGTAATTGAGTCTCAGATAACCGAGCCGCTGGAAGAAGCCATTAACAGTGTGGCCGGTATCCGTACGCTTACATCCGTTAGCCGGCAGGGACAAAGTACGGTAACCGTTGAGTTTGACCTTGAAGTTGACCTTGAAGCGGGGGCGAACGATGTGCGCGACCAGGTGGCAAGGGCGCAAAGAAACCTTCCGCCAGATGCCGACCCGCCCACCGTACGAAAGGCCGATGCCGATTCAAGCCCCATCATTTTTCTGAATATCAACAGCGACCGGCGCGATCTGCTTGATCTTACAGCAATCGCTGAAAATACTTTCAAAGAGCAGCTTCAGACCATCCCCGGTGTGAGCGAGATTAATATCTGGGGCGCAAAAAGGTACTCCATGCGCTTGTGGATGGATCCGCTGAAACTGGCGGCATATGGTGTAACACCCCTCGATATACAGGATGCATTAAGCCGCGAAAACGTAGAACTGCCGTCTGGCCGCATTGAGGGAATGGTTACCGAGCTTTCGGTAAGAACAATGGGGCGCCTTACCACACCCGAAGAGTTCAACAACCTGATTGTTAAAGAAGAAAACGGCCGTAAAGTCCGCTTCGAAGATATTGGCTATGCCGAACTGGAAGCCCAAAATATGCGAACGGTTCTGAAGCGAAACGGAATTCCCATGGTGGGTGTAGTTGCCATTCCGCAGCCGGGCTCAAACCAGCTTGATATTGCCGAAGAATTTTATAACCGGGTTGAACGGATTGAACGAAACCTGCCCGAAGATATACAGCTTGCCATCGGCTTTGATACTACGGAATACATTCAGGCTTCCGTGAATGAGGTTCAGCAGACCATCTTAATCGCTTTGAGCCTGGTGATCATGGTGATTTTTCTCTTCCTGAGAGACTGGAGGTCTACCCTCATTCCCATAATTGTGATTCCGATTGCCCTGATTGGTGCGTTCTTCATCATGTACGTTGCCGGTTTTTCCATCAATGTGCTAACCATGCTGGCAATTGTTCTGGCTATCGGCCTTGTGGTGGATGATGCGATTGTAGTACTCGAAAATATTTATGCCAAAATGGAGGCTGGCCTTCCGGCAGTTGAAGCGGGGATTCTCGGGGCGAAAGAAATTTTCTTTGCTGTTGTGGCTACATCACTTGCGCTTGTTTCTGTATTTCTGCCAATTCTGTTTCTTGGCGGCCAAACCGGACGGCTTTTCCGTGAATTCGGTGTAGTAATTGCGGGTGCCGTTATTATATCATCGTTTGTTGCCCTGACTCTCACCCCCATGCTTTCCACCAAGATTTTATCAAGAGGGGCTGAGAAAAACCGGTTCTACCAGATGACAGAACCGTTCTTCGAATGGTTGAATAACGTTTATAAGAATAGCCTGGAATCATTCATGAAAGTCCGGTGGATGGCTTTTGTGATTATGGCTGTTGTAGCCGGGTTTATAGTGCTGCTTTATGCTAACATTCAGCAGGAACTGGCTCCCCTCGAAGATCGCGGACAGATGAGGATTGTTGCAAACGCACCCGAAGGCGCTACATTCGAATACATGGACAATTATGTGGACCAGATGATTGAAGCCGTTCAGGAAAACACACCCGAACTTGTGGCCATGAATACGGTAACATCTCCGGGATTTGGCGCTGCAGGTTCTGTAAACTCTGCTTTTGGATTTATCAGGCTGACTGACCGGAGGGAGCGAGATCGTTCTCAGCAGGAAATTGCAGATCATCTGACCGGAGTTTTGGGCAATATGACAGCCGCACGAACTTTCGTAACCCAGCCCCAATCAATCGGAAGCCGGAGGGGAGGATTGCCGGTGCAGTTTGTACTTCAGGCGCAAACACTTGAAGAGCTCGAAGAGGTCATCCCGGAATTTATGGTTGCGGCAAATAACCACGAAGTATTTACCATCGCTGACATCGACCTGAAATTCAATCAGCCCGAACTTCAGATTTCAATAGACCGTGACCGTGCCAGGTCACTGGGAGTTTCGGTGAGGGATATCGCTCAAACCCTTCAGCTATCGCTTTCGGGGAACCGTTTTGGCCTCTTTATTATGGACGGGAAACAGTACGACATCATCGGCCAGATGGAGCGTCAGTTCAGAAATGAGCCAATTGACCTTCGCACAATCTATGTACGAAATGGCAACGGAGACCTGATTCAGATAGACAACCTTGTTACCATTCAGGAATCCAGTTCGCCGCCGCAGCTTTTCCGGTTCAACCGGTTCAACTCCGCCACCATATCGGCAGGCCTTGCCCCGGGTTATACCATCGGGGATGGCATTGATGCGATGAACGAGATTGCCGAACAGGTTCTGCCTCAAACCATTTTTACCGATCTTGCCGGGCCGTCACGGGATTTTGCTGAAAGTGCAGCCAGCCTCAACTTTATTTTTATGCTGGCCATTGTGCTTATCTACCTGGTGCTTGCCGCTCAGTTCGAGAGTTTCCGCGATCCGTTTATTATTCTGTTTACAGTGCCACTGGCTATTTTCGGTACACTGCTTTCGCTCTGGTATTTCGACCAGACGCTGAACATATTCAGCCAGATCGGGGCCATAATGCTGATCGGTTTGATTGCCAAGAACGGTATTCTGATTGTTGAATTCGCCAACCAGCGGCAGGAACAGGGCATGAGTGTGATGGACTCCATCATGGAAGCAGCAGCCGTGAGATTCCGCCCGATTCTGATGACTTCTATTTCTACAATACTCGGAATTTTACCGATTGCACTTGCTTTTGGGGCAGGAGCAGAAAGCCGCACTTCGATGGGTATTGCCGTAATCGGCGGACTTTTAATTGGCAGTATTTTTACCCTGTATGTGATTCCTTCCGTCTACAGCTACTTTGCCTCCGATAAACTTGCCAAAAAAGAACTGGTAGAACGGGCTCAAAAAGCCGATAAAGAATTAGAAGCTGCCTCTGTATGAAAAATGCAATATTAATCACTTTTTTACTTTCTGTTCTTTTAATTTTATCACTGCCTGCCAATCTAAAAGCCCAGGATGTCCTGTCGCTGGAAGAAGCTATTTCAATCGGGCTGGAAAATAATTACGGGATTCAGATTTCGCGAAACCTGGCTCAGCAGGCTGATAATAACCGCTCGCTTGGAAATGCAGGATTTCTGCCGACCATAAACCTTTCGGCTTCAAAAGTTGAAAGAGTGGAAGACAGTGATTTTGAAGCAGGCGGGGAGGCAAGGTCTACAACCGGCGCACGAAGCGGAACCACAAACGCCGGTGTGAACTTTGAGTGGACTCTGTTTGATGGTTTTCAGATGTTTGCCAATTACGATCAGCTTGGTCTGCTGCGTGATGTGAGTGATGAAGAACTCCGGCTTGATATGGAGACGCTTGTTACGCAGGTTACACTCTCTTATTACAATATTATCCGGATCAATGAACAGTTGAAAATTCTTCGGGATAATATTGAGGTCTCTGAGGAACGGATTGAAATTGAAGAGACAAAACTGGATCTGGGTTCCGGCTCCGAGTATGAACTGCTTCAGGCCAAATCAGATTTAAATGCCGACAGGGCCGCACTTTTGAGAGAACAAAACCAGCTTACCGAGGCAAAAATTACGCTGAATGAACTTCTCTCCCGGCCACCAGATGTGGAGTTCGACGTAACTACAGACATTGATGTAGACCGGCTGCTGATGCGGGAAGATTTGTTACAGCGCCTGATGACTGAAAACACACAGCTAACCATTTCACGGATGCAGAAAGACATCAGCAGGCTGCAGATCAGGCAGATTCGGGGTGAACGAATGCCGGACATACTCCTTACCTCAGGCTACAGTTATAACCGAAGTGAAAACGACGGCGGATTTATCCGCTTTAATGAAACTACCGGGTTTAACGTAGGGATTACTGCGAGGGTAAATATTTTTAACGGGTTTAACCTGAACAGGCGGATTCAAAACGCCCGGATCGATCACCGCAATGCAGAACTTTCCTACGAGCAGCAAAAGCTGAGGCTCGAATCGGATTTTCTGGCCATCTTCCGCGCCTATCAAAATGCCATTGAACTGGTTGACCTTGAAGAGAATAATCTGCAAAATGCAGAACAAACACTGGATATTGCACTCGAACGTTTCCGTCTGGGCAGCATTAGTTCACTCGAATTCAGAGAGGCACAGCGAACATTCCTTCAGGCAGAAAACCGTTTGATAAACGCCAAATTTGAGGCAAAAGTGGCTGAAACCGAGTTGCTGCAGATCAGCGGCGATTTTAGTGCAATGCTGAATTAGTGTCATGTCAAACATAAAATGACGGATAAAACCCGCAATGTTTTTCTTTAAAAACCACATTATTTTTATAAATGCTGCCAATGATAATAAGGAAACATTGCGGGTTTCTTACGAAGATCTAAGTGTGACAAGACATTAGTTTGAATTCAGCCAGATTTCAAACTTCACTTTGGTTCCGCCATCACTAAACTCAACATTGTCGGCCAGTTTTTTGATCAGAAAAACACCTCTGCCGCCGGCTTTCAGCAGATTTTCTTCTGCGAGAGGATCATCTGTGGATGACTCCGGATCAAATCCCTGCCCCTCATCCTTCACTATGGCAGTAATTTTTTTGGGGCCGAATTGCAGCTCAATATCCACTTTTTTTGATTCATCCAGTTCATTTCCATGAACGATGGCATTCGTGGCAGCTTCGCTCAGGATTAACATCAGTTTCCCCGCGATGGCTTCATCCAGGCCTATTTCGTTTTGAATGTCGGAGACAAAATCCGGGACTTTTTCAGACTCTGCGTAAGTCGATTGAAGTGAGAGTCGAAAAATTTTCATAAGCTTGTAATTCAGTTCGGGATAATGTTATGCATATATACCGCGCATTTTCAAAGTTGTTGCCACTCTGTTGATCGAGTAAACATAAGCAGCCTGACGTAAAGTTATTTTATAATTTTCACTAACGCCAAAAACATTGTCAAATGCATTTCTCATCATCCGGTTCAGCCGCCGGTTCACCCGTTCTTCGGTCCAGAAATAACCCTGCCGGTCCTGCACCCATTCAAAATAAGAGACGGTAACACCACCGGCGTTGGCCAGAATATCCGGAATCACCATAACGCCTTTTTCTTCAAGGATTGCATCGGCACTGGCGGTAACCGGCCCGTTTGCCCCTTCAGAAATGATTTTCGCTTTGATTTTATCGGCATTTGTATGATCAATCTGATCTTCCTTGGCTGCCGGAATCAATACATCGCATTCAAGTTCAAGAAGTTCTTTGTTTGTTATTTTTTCGGCATCAGGATAACCTTCAAGCACATTATTGTTATTTCTCATGTATTGAATGGCTTCAGGGATATTGATTCCGTTTTTATTATAATAACCTCCTGTAATATCACTGATCGCGATAATCTTAGCACCCTGTTCGTACATGAGTTGTGCGGAAACGGTTCCCACATTGCCAAATCCCTGTACTGCAATGGATACTTTATTTGGCATGATTCCGAGCTTACTCAACGCCGCAAGGGTTACCGTCACAACTCCCCTGCCTGTGGCTTCTTTGCGTCCCTGAGAGCCTCCGAGAATAACCGGTTTTCCTGTAACTACGGCCATTTCGGTTTTCTGGGAGTTCATACTGTAGGTATCCATAATCCAGGCCATAACCTGTTCATTGGTGTTCATATCCGGAGCCGGTATATCACGATCGGGGCCGAAAATTCCCAGTAAGTTGGCCGTATAGCGGCGGGTTAAACGCTCCAGTTCTCCCTGCGACAGCTCCGCGGGATTGCAGCGGATGCCGCCTTTAGCTCCGCCAAATGGAACATTCACAACTGCACATTTCCAGGTCATCCATGCAGCAAGTGCTTTTACCTCTTCAATATTTACATCCGGTGAGTAACGCACGCCACCTTTTGAAGGGCCAAGAACATTATCGTGAATTACTCTGTAACCTTCAAAAACTTCAATGTTGCCATTGTCCATAATCACGGGTATGGAAACCGTAATCTGTTTTTCGGGGCTTGCCAGATATTTAAACAAGCCTTCGTCCAAATTGAGAGTCTCGGCTGCAAACCGGAACCTTTCCATCATGGATTCGAAAGGCGATACCCTGTCGAGTTTGGGGCCGGGTTCTTTATAAATACTGGAATAAAAATTTTTTTTTGAGCTCATGTAACGTTGATTTGGTAGCGCTTGTTTAAGAATTTCTGTGGATGATCATCTAATACATTTCAAGATAAAATAGAGGCTTTTTAAACAAGGAAAAAAATCTTTTTTAGTCTCTTTTTTGTTTAATAACTATAGAACAATTTGAGGGTTTAATTCGTTATGGCTTTCTCAGAAACAGGCTATTTAATATATACTGAATGCTTACATGATAATTCGGTATATTTGATTTGAAATTTTGATTAAAAAAAACCATAATATATAGATTAATTTTAATGCAAATAATGTATCTCTACATTGGCATGCTAAAGATTAGATTTTCATGAACTCCGATGTTTTAGTACTTAATCAGGATTATCAACCCATTAGCGTTTGTTCTGTTCAGAGATCGGTAAAATTGGTTTTTTTAGAAAAAGCCGAACTGCTTCACGATGATCCTGACAGGGCAATCCGAACCGTTGATGATGAATTCCAATATCCCTCCGTAATTCGGCTGCGCAGGTATATTCACCTGCCCTATGCCAAAATTGTGCTGTCCCGGAGAAATGTTATGAAGAGAGATAATAACAAGTGCCAGTATTGCGGAACAAAAACAGACCTTACGCTCGACCACGTTTTACCGCGCAGCAGGGGCGGAAAAGATACCTGGGAAAATCTGGTTACCGCCTGCAATCACTGCAATGTTAAAAAAGGAAACCGTACGCCCGAAGAGGCCGGTATGCAACTCCAAATTAAACCCTACAGGCCGGTGCATATCACCTTTTTCCAAAACCTGCTTAATGGAGTTCAGGATCACTGGAAGCCGTATTTGTACATGTAATTTATGCCCTGTTTGATATTCGATTTTAGGCATTGGATGCTTTTTCTCCGGTAAATATTCGAATAATATAGCCGCACATCATCCTGAAAATGAGTGGTCTTCGCCACTTTTACAAGAAATTCAAAACAGCACAGTGATTCAATAATCTGCAAACGTTATCAGCGTTTTATCCGTTAGAGCGTCTTGTGTATCTGCCGCGAAAAAGTGTGTGTTTTAGGGAAAAAAGAAACTTCGCGTTCTTTTAACGGCTACAAAGTGACGCTTGAAGGACTTGCGCTATGCTTCAGGCGCTTCAAGGTCACTTTTCCCGTGCTAAACATGTACCAAAAAAGTGTTATTTTTAACAGTTAAATAAATTTTGTTTTTAAATGAGTAAAAAAGGGCGTGTTCTTGTTGCCATGAGCGGCGGGGTAGATTCTACAGTTTCTGCCGTTATGCTCCACGAACAGGGATACGAAGTGATTGGAATTACCATGAAAACCTGGGATTATCACCGAAGCGGCGGTAATGACGGGAAAGAAACGGGCTGTTGCACTGTAGAGTCAATGAATGATGCGAGGCAGACTGCCGTAAGGCATGGCTTCCAGCACTTCATCGTGGATATACGGGATGAATTCGGAGACTGGGTGATTGACCGTTTTGTAGAAGATTATACCAGCGGGCGCACACCCAATCCTTGCGTGCTTTGCAACACGCACATCAAATGGGCTGCACTTCTCCGACGAGCTGATAACCTTGGCTGCGATTTTATTGCCACCGGCCACTACGCAAATGTACGCGAAGAAAACGGCCGCTATGTTATCTCAAAAGGAAAAGATCACAACAAAGACCAATCTTACGCACTTTGGGGAGTGGAACAGAAGCACCTGGAGAGAACCATTTTTCCTCTTGGTAAATACCGGAAAACCGAAATCCGCCAAATGGCCGAAGATTTTGGACTGCTGAATGTAGCCAATAAGCCCGACTCTTACGAAATCTGTTTTATACCGGACAATGATTATCACCGCTTTTTGAAAGACCGCGTGGATGACCTGGAAGAGCGGGTTAGCGGCGGTGTATTTGTAGATGAACACGGCAATGTGCTGGGCAAACACAAAGGATTTCCGTTTTATACCATTGGCCAGCGGCGGGGCCTTCATCTGCCAATGGGCAAACCGGTTTACGTAACCCACATCGATGCAGAGAATAATGTGATCACTGTAGGAGAAAAAAAAGATCTGATTAGTACTACATGCCGGGCCAAAGAGTTAAATATGGTAAAGTATGACCAAATTCCAGGCGGAAAAATGGAAATAACCGGGAAAATCCGTTACAATGACAGTGGCGCCATCGGCTCTGTAAAACAACTTTCGGATGATGAAATTGAAGTGCATTTCCCGGCAGGAAGAGAAGCCATTACACCCGGCCAGGCAATCGTTTGTTACGAAAATGATGATATTGTGGCAGGCGGATGGATTCACAAGGTAAATGTGAGTATGGACCAGGAAATTGAGATGGAAGCCTGAAACAGATACTCAATTATGTAGTTTACAAGACCTGCATTCCTTTTTATTAATAATTTTATTCATACAATGAAAAACATAGTGAAAATATTTCTGGTGTTACTCACCGCTTATTTGGTGGCTGCTCAGCCTGCAACGGCTCAATTCGAGGGAGAAGTGCAGTTCCTGATTCAAAATCCGGGCGCACAAATGGGTGAATCAGCAAGCCTGAATCTCACATTTACGCAAGACAGAATTTTTGTGGATTCAAATATTTCTATGAATTTAATGGCCGGGCTTAGTGCGCGTGGCGTTTTGGTCAGAAATGATCTAAATGATTTTGTTGTAATAACTGCTGATAATGAAGGGCTGAAAGTCGCAAAAAGTGAACTGGACGGCCTTGTTTCACTGATGAACCAGGTGCAGGGCAGAAAACCCGATACCAACCGCAAGCCTTTTCCATGGGATGAAAAAGTTGAAGAAACAGGAGAATCAAAAGAAATACGTGGTTATACTGCCTACGAATTTATCCTGAAAGGTGATAGTCCCGGAGAACGAACATCGGTGTGGCTGACCGACCAGATAAAAGTAAACTGGGGGCTGCTTCTCGATGCTTGGTATACCACCGGTTCCTCACAATTCGACCATGAAATTCCAATCGAAATGGTGATGAATCACAACAGTTTTCCATTGCTGGTTGAAGTTTATCAGGATGATGAAATTGTGATGAGAACTGAAGCCATGAGTGTGAACGACACAAATTTTGACCGGTCAAAAACAGAGCTCTCATCAGACCTGAGGGTAATTGGTTTAACAGATTTAATGATGAACTTCTTCAGGCAACAAAGATAATTTGTATGCTGCCGAGACTTCTTGCCCTTTTTATCGTTTTTGTCTTCTTTTCGGGTTGTACCCTGTTCAGGACAGCAGTAGCTGAAGAAGAAGTTCCTCTCGAATACCCCGGCCCAGATTCCGAAATTGCCTCAATGCTGGATGCACATCGGGGACAATTGAACCACCTGATGGATGTGAAAATTGCTACCGTTAAGGATACACTCCGATTCGGAAAACCCGAAAGTGTACTTGGAAATATGGTTTCTGATGCCATCAGAAGCAGGGCGGCAAATGAACTGGGCAAGTTTGTAAATGTAGGTATTATCGGGGATAGTTCATTTAATCTTTTTTTTGTGCCCGGCCGTCTTACACTGGGGCAGATGTACGAGTTTATGCCATATGAAAATCATGTGGTAGTTTTAACACTCAACGGGCATAAGGTGGCCGAGTTAATCAATCAGGTGGCTGAAATGGGCGGTGCTCCTGTCAGCGGGGTGCGTTTTAATATCGATGACAATAACAAGGCAAGGGGAATTTTGGTCAATTCGCAGGTAATAGAACCTCACAGAAAATACAGGGTTGCAACCAGCAGCCGGGCAGCAAATGGAGGGGATATTTTTCCGGCACTATGGGAACACGAAGAAAGAGTTGACCTGGATATTTCCATCAGAGATGTTTTTGTGGATTACTTCAGAGGGAAATCGGAACTCTACGATATTACAGACGGGAGAATCAGATGAGGATTTCAAGAAAAGAATTTTTAAAACAGGCTGCCCTGTTTTCGGCCGGATCAATGCTTCCCTTTACATTGAGCGCATTCTCCGGGTCAAAGATAGAGAATCCCGATATTACCATTCTCTACACCAATGATACCCACGCACGGCTCGATCCATTTCCCTCAAATGCCAAAGAATTTGCAGGCCTTGGCGGAATTGCCCGGCGTGCTTCTCTGGTAAAAAAAGTGCGTGCAAATCAGAAAAATGTTTTACTGCTCGATGCCGGTGATGTTTTCCAGGGAACGCCCTGGTTTGATGTATACGGAGGTAAAGTAGATCTGAAACTGATGACTGAAATGCGGTATGATGCAATGGCCATCGGCAACCACGAGTTCGATCGCGGATTGGAGGGTTTTGCCGAGGCAGCTCAAAAAGCCGGTTTTCCGATGCTGGCGTCAAATTATATGGTGCGCGAAACGCCGATGAACCCGTTCGTGCAGCGGCAGATCATCAAAGAGTTTGACGGTTTTAAAATCGGAATTTTTGGGCTTGGAATCCGCCTTCAGGGTGTTGTAGACCCTGCGTTGCACGGTGATGTGCGATACATGGATGCCGAAAGAACCGCACGCCGAATGGTAGAAAGTTTACGGAATTTTCACCGATGTGACTACGTGATTTGCCTCAGCCACCTTGGTTACCAATATGCCGATGACCGGTTTGACGATGTTAAACTGGCATCATCAGTAGAAGGAATTGATCTGATCATTGGAGGCCATACACACACTTTTCTCGATGATCCGGTAATTATTAATAATTCGGAAGGAAAAGCCACCATGATCACTCAAATGGGACATAGTGGCGTACGCGTAGGTAGATTAGACCTCAAACTTTCTGAAGCAAATATGAATCACAATTTTCGCTATTACACAATAGACGGAAAGTAATAATCAAAAATTATCTTTTAGTAACGATAAGAACTACTCCATTTGCCCCTCTTACACCGTAAGTTGCTGCATCAGGGCCTTTCAGAACCTGAACATAATCGATATCGCGCACATTGATAAAACTGTTAGCCTGGGCAAAACTGCTTCCTATGACATTTCCATCAACAACAAACAGCGGCTCAATTTCAGATTGAAAAGAACTTACACCTCGAATCATGGCACGATTGCCGGAAATCAGAATTCCGGGAACACGCTGTAAATAATCCCCCAGGTCACGGAAATAATCTCTGTCATCAGAGATTGCCCCGTCAGGACGTACGTTTTCGAGTTCAACAGATCCTTCAAATGATGCAAGGTCGCCGTGAGCAGTTTGTTCACTGGTTGAACATGCTGCCAGGCCAACCACGAGTAATAAAATTAATAGTCTGGACAGTACTTTCATAGTAGTACAATTAGTTGTAGGTATGTTTCAATATACATATAACGGTCAAATAAAGCTTTTATGTAAAAAATAATGAAGTATTTCACCCGATCAGGAAACAGCGGCCTATACCAGTGTCACTGGATGTATCCAGCCATATTTATCGTCAATTTTTCCATACTGTATATCTGTAATTGCATCGAACATTTTTTTCGCAAACGGGCCGATTTTTTCTCTGTCGAGCGTGATTGATTCTCCCTTATGATTGATATGACCTACAGGCGAAATAACCGCCGCAGTACCGGCACCAAAAATTTCTTGCAGAGTGCCGTTTTTGTGTGCATCAAAAACTTCATCAATCGAAATTTGCCGTTCTTCAACCTCTATGCCCCATTCTTTTGCAAGAGCAATAACCGATCGCCTTGTGATGCCAGGCAAAACAGAACCACTGAGTTGTGGCGTGACCAGCTTGTTATCCATCAGAAAAAAGATGTTCATTGTACCCACTTCTTCAACATATTTGTGCTCAATAGCATCGAGCCATAGTACCTGTGTGTAGCCGATTTCCTGTGCTTTTTTTGCAGGCAGGAAACTTCCGCCATAATTGCCGGCTGCTTTGGCTTCTCCGGTACCGCCTTTTACGGCACGGACAAAATTCTCAGATGTTGTCAGCGATACCGGGTTGAACCCTTCACTGTAATAAGCTGCAACCGGGCTTGTGATGATAAAAAACTGATATTCCTCAGATACTTTAGCAGCAAGATATTCTTCAGAAGCAAACATTAACGGGCGGATGTAGAGAGCATGACCATGTGTTTTGGGAACCCAGGCACTATCCAGCTTTAACAGTTCTTCCAGGCCTTCAATAAATACCGATTCCTCAATTTCGGGCATACAGAGGCGCCGGGCAGAATTATTCAGCCTTTTGTGATGGTCTTTTGGCCGGAAAAGATGAATAGTTTTATCATTTGCATGATAGGCTTTCATTCCCTCAAAAACAGCCTGCCCATAATGCAGCGCCATCATAGATGGCTCGAATGTGATAGATCCGTATGGCTCAATTGACGGTTGCTGCCACGTTCCGTTCTGGTATGCCATCACAAACATGTGATCGGAAAAAACCCTGCCGAAATCAAGCTTATCAAAATTTATGTAAGTAATTCTGCTTTTGGTGGTTTTTGTGATATTAATATTCATTAGACAAAATGCTGATACGGGTTTATTCAGTTTCTTTACAGATCTGATATTAGTTAGCTGTTTATTTTAAACCACCTAAAATAGTCAGATTCTGTATCAACTTCAGTCAGGGATGGAAGAAAAACGCTTAAGAGTAATTATTTTGTGGATTTGTTGACCGTTAAATTTGCAACCTGAATACTGCCAAATAATATGACGGTTTGCAATTAATTAATTCTGACTTTTCTTTTATAACCTGCTATTTTGGTTCAAAACTGAAGCGATTGGTTGAAACAACTATTTCCAACTTCACACTTCAAGGCTGTAAATAATTAGCGAATTATGATTTCCCCGGAATAGTTTCATAAGCAGCTTTTTTAAAAATTTTGTAAGGGTTTGCTCAAATCGCATTCTTATTAAGTAGAACAGTTATTAAAATGAGACCTTATTAATATTTATGATACAACAGGCAAAAGAAATTCTTCAGGAGACATTCGGCTACAATACGTTTCGTCCGTTGCAGAATGAAGTCATCAGCAATGTAATCCGGAAAAAAGACACCCTCGTCATTATGCCTACAGGCGGCGGGAAATCGTTGTGCTATCAGATTCCTGCTCTGATTTTTAACGGGTTGACCGTTGTGGTTTCACCGCTGATTTCGCTGATGAAAGACCAGGTTGAGCAGCTTGAGGAGTTTGGGGTACCCGCCCTTTTTCTGAACAGTTCCCTCACACCGGAAATGTATCGGCAGAATGTGAATCGGCTGAGGAGGGGTGATGCCAAACTGCTCTATCTTGCCCCGGAAACACTGATGATGGATTCCACCAGAAGGCTGCTCTCAGATATAAAAGTTGATTGTTTTACGATTGATGAAGCGCATTGTATTTCGGAGTGGGGACACGATTTCAGGCCTGAATACCGCCAGCTTGCAAGGGTGCGTAAAGATTTTCCGGATGCCGTTTGCCTGGCACTGACCGCCACGGCCACGCCCCGGGTGCGAAATGACATCCGTGATATTCTCGAAATGAAAAATTCCAACGCCTTTGTGGCGAGTTTCGACCGGAATAACCTGCTGCTGAAGATAGCCGACAAAGAAAACCCGCTCGATCAGATTCTGGACTTTCTCTACACCAGGCCTAAACAGTCCGGAATTATTTACTGCTTTTCGCGCCGACAGGTGGATGAACTCTACAGCGATTTAAAGCATGAAGGCCATTCCGTACTGCCATACCATGCCGGATTGTCGGAAACAGAGCGCACCAGAAACCAGGATGCTTTTATTCGTGATGATGCCCGGATCATTGTGGCAACCATTGCTTTCGGGATGGGCATCAACAAGCCCGATGTGCGGTATGTGATTCATCACGATATGCCTCAAAACATTGAATCGTATTATCAGCAGATAGGGCGTTCGGGCAGGGACGGTTTACAGGCTGATTGCCTGCTGCTATACAGCTATTCCGATAAGCAGAAAATTCAATATTTCATCAATAAGAAAGAGGGAACCGAAAAAGAAGTTGCGGAGAAACACCTTGAAGCACTGATCAACTATTTGGAATTTGATGGCTGCCGGAGAATTCCGCTTTTGAATTACTTCGGTGAAAAATATGAAAAAGAGGATTGCGGGATGTGCGATAACTGTCTGCGCCACAAAGATGAATTGCAGGATTTAACCGTGCCCGCACAAAAATATCTGAGCTGTGTAGCCCGCACCGGAGAGATGTATGGAGCTCATCACATTGCAGATATTTTGAGAGGATCCAAAGCGAAGAAAATACTGGAAAATGGCCACGATAAACTTTCAACCTACGGTATTGGGGTTGATTGGCCAAAAAATCAATGGATTCAGCTATCGCGGCTTCTCATCCGGAAGGGCCTGCTAAAAAAAGATCCTCAGTATGGAAGTTTACTTTTAACGGATGATGCAACTGCGGTTTTAAGCGGTGATGAAATTTTACAGGGTGTGCTGGACCGAACCCAGACAGGCACCGGTGATGATGTCCGCACAAAAACAACCAGTGATGTAGAAAATAAATACGATGAATATCTTTTTGAAGAGCTCAGAAAAAAACGTAAAGAACTCGCCGATGTACAGGAAATTCCTCCCTACACCATTTTCCCCGATACTACCCTGATGGAAATGTCGTACTATTTCCCTCAAAGTGAGGAGAAATTGATGGGAATCTATGGGGTCGGTTCAGCCAAAATGAAAAAATACGGAGATATATTTTTGGACATTATCCGGGCTTATTGCGAAGAGCATAACATCAAAGAGCGCAGCCGTGATCTGAATCGGAGAATAAATAAATCCACATCCTCACGAAAGCACGACCGTGTTGGGCGTGAGTACAATTCAGGCAAATCAATTAACCACCTTGCCGAACAATTTGGAGTAAAAAAGGTGACAATTCTCAGCAATCTGAAAAAGTTTGTGGATGACGGGAATTCCATCGATCCGGCCGGTGTGCTTGAAGCATCGGAATTGTCCGAACGAAAAAGGGATGAAGTATTTGAGTCTATGAAGAGAATCGGCCCCGAACTTCTAAAACCGGTTTACGAAGATCTGAACAAGGAAGTAGATTACAATGAACTTCGGATTTTGCAATTGGCATATCTTGCTGAGCATGGCAGTTAAATTATCATATGAGACTTCCGAAGTCTGCATCGAAAATGCTATAAAGTCAGCCAATCTATTATTAATACTCGAAAGACTTCGGAAGTCTTTCCCAACCTGCCAATCTATAATTGACATAATCTCAGGCTTTACATGATATCCACTTTCATCCAATCCCTCAAAAAAACCCCAAAAGGCCTTTTTAATCCCTGGTTTCACAAGGATGAGGAAAACGATCTGCAATCAAATGCACCTGGTATCAGAAGAAACCAGCTTGAACTCTACCTGGCCGAGAGACAACAACGGGCTAAATATCTTTGTATAGCCGAAGCACTGGGATACCAGGGTGGCCATTTTACCGGAATTGCGATGACATCAGAGCGGATTCTGCTGGGCCATCAAGCCGAAAAATATGGAGTTTTACCGGAGCATGTTTTCAAAGGAAATAATCCGCAGCGAACCAGCAGGCCTGACTTGATTGGAAAAGGGATGAGTGAACCCACCGCCACGATAATGTGGGGAGCTATTGTTGAGCTGGGAATAGATCCCTACGAAGTGGTGCTCTGGAATGCAGTGCCCTGGCATCCGTACAATCCAAAAAAAGGTCTGCTCAGCAACCGCACACCGCTGCAGGGTGAAATGGAGGCCGGGTTAAAACATCTAAAAACATTTATCGGGCTTTTTGAAAATGTAAACGTGGTGGCCGTGGGCAGGAAATGTGAACAGAGTTTAACTGAGCTGAATATTGCCCATACCGGGGTGAGGCATCCGGCAAACGGAGGTGCGTCCAGGTTCAGGGAACAAATGGCGCAGCTTACAGTTTCTTCATAAAAAAGAATTGGCTTACTATTGATTTTTCTATGGGTTGCGTATCTTTTTTTAAATAAAAACTTCATCAAACCGGCATGAAAAACTACATACCATTAATCGCTCTTCTATTGTTTCTCACAAGCTGTTCTGCACTGCGTGAATTCGCTGATGTACGCCAGCCAACCATTAGTTACAGTCAAATGTCCATTCAGAGTATTTCTTTCGATGAAGTGACTCTGCTCTTTGATTTTGATGTGAATAATCCCAACCAGATTGGCGTAACGGCCGACCAATACAGCTATGAGTTTTTCATCAACCAGAATTCATTTTTGAGTGGCACACAGACCGAAAATCTGAGAATCAGCCGGGAATCAACGAGTTTGGTTCAGGTACCGGTGTCACTCAATTTTTCTGAAGTGTTCAATACATTTTCATCCCTTGTCAGGCGCGATTCACTTTCTTACGAGTTATCAACCGAAGTTCAGTTCGATGTGCCGGGTTTAGGTAAGCAGAGAGTTCCAATTAGTGCAGCCGGAGAATTGCCCATCCCAAGAATGCCCCGTATTGAGTTTGGCGGACTGAATATAAATAATCTTTCTTTAGCCGGAGCTGATTTAGAAGTTGGATTCAGAGTAAGCAATCCCAATTCGTTTGGCCTTTCAATGGCAAATGCTGCCTACGTTCTGAATGTAAACGGCAGGCAATGGCTCGATACCCGCCTGGGAGATACCATCCGCCTTGGTGCTTCAGAAAGCGATATGATAAACATCCCGATCCGGCTTGATGCAACACAAATGGGATCAGTGCTTCTGGATTTAATGCGCGGTACAACTGAGTTTGATTATAACATTTCCGGTTCAGCCGATATTTCTGCAGATATTGAGGGGTTTGAAGATGGCAGCACTGTTCCATTCGATCTCGATGGCAGATATCGTACTGAATAGTGAAAATGCTTTGCTGGCGATTTCAGAAATAGATACAAACTGAAAAATGTGCCATTAGTATTGACACAAACGGCTGGAATTTTATGTCAGGCAATCTTTGTAAAGATATTAATTTGTCAGAGACAGCATCTTAATAGAGAAAGATAAATTGCTGAGAATCTCTACCTTGCTGTGATGCAGTATGTTTTGTCTATTGTAGGATTAAAGCCTGCAATGGCTTGTGGTGTTTTTTTATCAATAAAATATTTATAGAGTCTTTAATTCAATAAAAATTTTCAATCAAATCTGCTGAATATCTACATAGTGCTAAGTGCAAAAGAGATACGAATTTTATGTATTAAAATTTTTTAATATTTTATATTTAATGTAATACGGGGTATAAACAACATTTTTCAATTACATAAATGAAAATCAAGCGGTACATAAAATTTGCAGTACTGATCTGTATTCTTACTACGGCTTTTAGTTTTATAACGGAAAGTACAAAAGCAAATCTGCCTGGCATTAACCTTGTTGATGTCAAAAATTCAGAATATGTTGTAAAAAAAATCCTGAATACCGAAAACGGAATGCCCGCCAATGGCGTATCTACAGTGATACAGGATTCGAGGGGATATATATGGGCTGCAACGTTTAACGGCCTTGTTCGATATGATGGAAGCAGAATAAGTGTCTACAATACCGGCAACGTGCCGAGGCTGGAAACCAACAGGTTTGTGGAAGTGGTTGAATGCCCCAATGGAGATATCTGGGCCGGCCTGGAATACAGCAGTGTGGTGCAGATTTCTCAGGATACATCGAGAGTTTATCAGATCAGTGAAGATCTTGCAGATTTGAATACCTACATCACACGTATTTTTTTTGATGATGAAGACAACATCTGGATCGGAACCAATTCGGGGCTGTTTATATTAGAAAATGGAAATTTTCAGCGAGTAGACGGCCTGCCCGATCAGATTATTCAAAAAATTATTCAGGACGGGGATCGGCTTGTAGTTTTGATGGAGTACGGTATGTATCACCTTCATCCGGGTAGTGGTGAAATTAAAATGATACTGGAACTCGACGGAGCCGACATTTTGTACAAATCCAACTACAGAGTTGAAGATTTTAGCCAGGTTGAAAGATTTTGGGATGTCATTTTGGTGGATGATTATAAACTTGTGGTGCACGAAAATGGCATTCTCCAAATGGACGAAAATAATTATAAAATTCTGCTGAAAAGAGAGGAAATAGGACAATCCATTTTGCATGGTTTGCGCCGGCACAACGGCCAATATTATGTTTATGCAGCCGAAGGGTTGTTCCGGATCGATGATCTTTTTTCAGATGAGAAAGAAGCAGTGAGATATTCCAGCCAGAGAGTAAATGATATGATTTTTGACCACGAAGAATCTATCTGGATTTCTACATCGGCCAGCGGGTTGGTGCAGTTCGTTGAAACCCCCGTATATCAGGGAGAGAAATTCCAGGCGGTATCTGATGTGCCGATTACTGCTATCATGGAGGACAGCAGCGAGAATTTATGGATCGGGACAAACTGCGATGGCCTCTATCGTTTCAATGAAGAATCGGTGAGCAGATTTGGCACTCAGCAGGGGATTGAGAACATCTGTGTTTGGTCGTTAATGGAACAGAGCAACGGTACAATCTGGGCCGGTACGTGGGGCGCCGGAGTTTTCTATCTCGAGCCGGAAGAAAACATGTTCCGAAGATTTGTGCCGGAAATTATGGAAGATGCCCATGCTGTATTATCGATTTTTGAAGACTCCGAGGGCCGTATTTGGTTTGGTACTTTTGGAAAAGGTTTGTACCGATATGATGGAGAAGAGACGGTTTTAATTAAAAATGAAAGCGGCGGCAATGTGAGTGCAGTGAGAATGATGTTTGAAGATGAAAGCGGAACTCTGCTTTTTGCTTCAGACGGAGGCATCGGTTTCTATGATAATAATGTGCTGGTTAAACCAGAAGAGTTTAATCAACTGGATACAAGAAATTACCGTACGATAAGAAAAGATCATGAAGGCAGGTTCTGGTTTGGAAGCTATGGCGGCGGCCTGTTTTTCCTGGATACGGATGGCTCACCGAGAACAATCACTACAGAAAATGGCTTGTACGATAATACCATTTCACAAATTCAGTTCGACCGGAGGGGAAATCTCTGGCTGGCGGGCAATTTGGGAGTCTTTTTCATTGAAAGGGATGAACTGGATCGATTTTACCAAAGAGAAATTCAGGAACTAAGGGTATCCAGAATTGGTGTAAAAGAGGGTCTGCCCATTCGCGAGACAACCGGAGGATTTATGCCTTCTGACCATTTAAACCTGCAGGGTGAACTATTTATTCCCACGGTTCAGGGACTTGCTGTTCTTGATACAGAACGAATGCACCTCAACAGGAACAAACCCAATGTGCATATCGAAAGAGTTGAACTGGACGGTAACACATTCAGGCCGGATGACATTAAAAAAATTCCACATGTTACCCAGCGTCTGATTTTTCATTTTACTGCTTTGAGCTTTAAAAATCCGGATTACGTCCGGTTTCAGTATAAATTGGAAGGATTGGATACACAGTGGCGCGAAGGTGGCAGCGCCAGGGAGGCAATTTATACAACACTGTCTCCGGGGGAGTATACACTTTTGGTGAGAGCGTCTAATAACGATGGATTCTGGAACAATGAAGGAACATCATACGCATTTATAGTACCGCCACCATTTTGGCAAACTACGTGGTTCTACCTTGCAGTGGTTCTTTTACTGGGTGCTCTTGTTTATGGTGGATATTATTTCAGGCTGCGCAATATCCACAGAAATAATCTGATTCTGAGAAGTGAAGTAGAGAACCGGACGGAAGAATTAAAAGCATCAAATCAGGAATTGAAACAGTTGATTGAGGAAAAAAATAAGCTGCACAGAATTCTGGCTCACGATCTTCGAAACCCATTTACATCCATACTGGGCTACATTGATTTGCTAAAACTTCGGTTTGATGATGAAGGAGATGATGAAAATAAAGAGATTATGGAGATGCTGTACAATTCGGGCCGCAGCACGTTAAACCTGCTGGAAAATCTTCTGAGCTGGTCCGGGGTTAATAGCGGAGGCCTTAAGCCGGATATCGAACCAGTGAATATCCAGGACTTGATTGAAGAAGCTAAAAATATGATTGAAGCTCAGGCATCATTTAAAAGTATAGAGGTCATGTCTAACGTAAACGAGAAAATTACTATACTGGCCGACAGAAATATGATCACTACAGTGCTTCGTAATCTGATATCCAATGCAATTAAATTTTCGGGGATTGGATCTAAAGTTGAAGTGTACCTCAAAGAAAATACCGATGAGGTAATTGTTACTGTATCAGATTCGGGTGTGGGAATAGATATGGATGATGTAAATGATCTTTTTAATCCAGAAATGATTACTCAAAAACTTGGCACTACCGGAGAAACAGGGGTAGGCATGGGACTGCCCTTGTGTAAAGAGTTTTTGGATTTACACGGAGGGAAAATTTGGGCTGAAAGCGAACCCGGCGTAGGCAGTAAATTCAATTTTACGCTCAAAAAAGCTCATCAAAAATAAGTGGTTCCTGATTGAGAAGCACAGGAAAAAATAAGCGATTAAAGTGTCGCAATATCAACATCTTGTCGATGATATTGAGTTGACAATTGACAGTTGACAATTGACAAATTTGTCAACTGTCAACTGCCTTTTGTCAACTTTTACCAAATGAATTATAAGACTTCGTGGGAATTGCTTCGTTCGGATCCCTGAGGAAATACATAGTGCCTTAAGTAAATCACTGAGAGGTAATCAGAAGATCAGAATGATTAGTAAAAAAAACTTGTTACCTTCTCGTAAATAAAATCAGTGAAGCGCGACAATTTAATTAATCAAACCATCCGGACATGATTTCAGTAATCTACAACAGACTTGGGATATTTTTACTGCTATTCCTTTTACCGTTAACAGCCTGCTCGGAAAGTATGGAAGCAGAAACCAATGATGACGCTACACAGACCGAAAACGAAGTTGGATCAGATTTTTATTTCCCGCTGCCATCTGATCCGGGTGAGGTGCACAGTACCGAAGAACTCGATTTTCATGTTCAGACCGTAGTTGAAGGATTAGGGATTCCATGGGGAATGGCATTTTTACCCGATGGCACCATGCTAATTACCGAACGTGACGGTAC
>SLPZ01000189.1 GCA_007131725.1 Balneolaceae bacterium | reverse complement strand
AACGAACTTGTTACCACCACTTCTGAAAGAAACAAGCTGCTGAATAATGCATTTCCACAGTATGAAGTAATCCGGTATGATCAGCAGTTCAGAAATATTCGCAGAAATATTCAATCCGATCAGGCTGTGATTTACTTTTCTGTGTTCGAAAATCAGATCTTCCAGTTCATCATCACACGTTCCGGAATTAAAATGGATATTTTCCCGGACGATCCCTCCTATCTGGCAATGATAAATGATGCTGTTGCAACTTTCGGTTACGGAACCACGAACCTGGAAAAATTGCATCGCATATATCAAACCTATTTTGAAGACAGATTGCCACGCAGAATTAATCACCTCTACATTATTCCCGATGGTGAATTTTTCAGGCTGCCGGTTGAAATTTTACCGATTGAGCCTGTTCGGACAGCAAGTAGTTATGGATCATCCAAATACCTGATTGAGAAATACAGTGTTAGCTACCTGAATACATTATCAGATCTGATAAAAACCGACAGTGAGCAGCCTGATTTTACTTACGATCTTGCCGGTTTTGGCATAAACGATTTTTCTGCAGCAGGCCACCCACATTTACCTGATCTGCCTTTCAGCCCGAGAGAAATTACACAGAGTGCTGAAAAACTGGATCAATTCCCGAACAAAACTTTTTTCCTGAATCAAGAAAGTACAGAATCAAATTTCAGAAATATTGCCGGTAATGCCAGGATACTGCATCTCGCAACTCACAGCACTGTAGATGACGAAAATCCACTTTTCTCGGCGCTCTATCTTTTTGGAAGCAAGAATGAACTTGAAGATGATGAAGAGCCTGCTGTTGAAAATAATGGTATTGTGCATGCCTACGAGTTATTTGATATGAACCTGAATGCTGACCTGGTTTTCCTGAGTTCCTGCGAATCGGGAACAGGCGGTTACCTGAGAGGGGCCGGCATTCTCGGCTTTTCAAGAGCATTCTCTTATGCAGGCGCTAAAAGCCTATCAATTAATTTATGGCCAATCAGAGATCAAACCGCGTCTGAAATCTCGATGAATTTTTATGAGTCTCTGAATACCGGCGAAGACAAGGCCAATTCACTGAGAGCAGCTAAATTGTCCTACCTCAACAATAATAACAGCGATCCATATTTGTGGGGATCATTTGTGATATATGGTGATATTTCATCACCCTTGGCGAAAGACAAGATGCCTCTTACTCAATATCTATTTTCTCTGATGATCTTTATTGGCCTCACTTTTATTTTTGTGCTGATGTACCAGAATAAAAATTTGATAAAAACCTGGCTGTTTTGATTTACTTATGATTTACTGAAGATCAGCACAAAAAAAACGACACCCCGTTAAGAGTGTCGCTTTTCTGATTGGATATTAGCTAAGAGGAATAAAAATAACTACAACTTTTCTCGTTTTTGAGTTGCTACTCTGCTAAAGGCACCGTCCATTTCGATAACTTTGTCGATATTTGCACGGGCTTCATCGAGTTTCTCGAGGTGAATTTGGGTATTAGCCAGATACCACAAACTCTTTTCAAGATTTAGCCTGTCAACAACTTCTTTATTACTGATTTTCTCAAAATTCTCGGCAGCTGAAGAGAATAATCCGGTGTTATAATAAATAGCGGCTTTCACCATTAGCAGTTCTATTGATTGTTCTTCAGTCAGTTCCATTTCGGAAGCGGTGTTCAGTTCTTCCATAGCAGAATCAAGGTCTCCGGCAGTAGATAATGAGACTGCCCTTTGCAGGTGATTTTCAAAAACCGTTCTTTCATCAGCCGAGCGCTCAATGTCATACTCAATTGCAGCAATTGGAGAAAGTTCAGCAGTTGGATCAACCGAGGTAAAAACCTGGAAGAGTATGGCCATTCCAAGAATCAACACAGAAGCTGCCGCGAGATATTGTTTGTACTGACCCGCAACTTTTCTTGTTTGATGGCCAAGCAGATGCAAAATATTGGACTGTGATTTTTCTTCTTCTTTGAACTTTCCGTCTTTGCCCATTTTTTGCAAAGTGGCCAGCGTTTGAAGGTAATCGAGTGCATCCGGATTGCCAAGCAACTCTGCCCACAGGCGATCGGTTTCCGTTTCGGAAAGATTGCCATCCACATATTCATGGATGGCATTCTTTATGCTGTTGTTGTCCCAGTTCATATTCGTATAATTAAGATTTTTTCTTGGCTATGTGCTTATTGATTTCCTGAATGGTGCCTAATAAATAACTCTTATCAAATGGTTTTTGAATATAGGCGTTCATTTTTGATTCAATGCACTGTTCTCGAACATAGTTGTAATCGTTTGTTGTTAGTGCAATAATTGGCACTTCATCATACCCTTCTATTTCACGAATTTTTTTCGAGGCTTCAAAACCATCAATGCCGTTTCCAAGATTGATATCGACCAGAATCAGATCATATTTTTCATTTTCTGCCTGCTTGAGTGCCATTTCTCCGGTAGAAACACTGTCTATTTCAAACTCATGTTTTAGAAATATGGAGACCAATAAACGAATCTGAGCATTGTCTTCAACATGCAACAGTCTTGGCTTGCTGCTTTTCGTCTTATTAACACCATTAGTAGTAACCAGAGATAATTTATGCCTCATTCTCCGCCTTACCTGGCTGGCCTGAAACAGTTCCTGCGGATCAAGATACAATTCACTCGCAGCCGGATTGTCAAACGACCGGGCAGCAGAACCATTTAAATAGTTGTAAGAAAATGTTTGAGGAAATAATACACAGGTTTTCATGAATCTAAATGTCTAATTACTGACCTTATTTAGTATAAATTGAGGGATTTTCTCCCCTCTTCTGTCTATAGGATGCGCGAAAAACCTATTTGTTACATTTTTTCTCAAATTTTTTTTCAAACTCACCTTTGTCTTAAAAATTTCTCAAGAGTCCATTTTATTAATTCTCTTCTTGATGTAATTTGCCCATAAACAGACTGATTAATCTTATTAAACTCCATCATGAGCAATCTTGAAAAAGCAGCCCAAAATTTTCTAAAATGCCGGCATATTGCGGTGGCGGGTGTATCATCAAAAGGAGATGTTGCAGCCAATGCAGTCTACAAAAAACTGAGAGATCAGAACTATTCTGTAGTTGCAATAAATCCAAATGCCAAAATAGTGGAAGGAGATCCGGCCTATCCGGATCTTGCCTCTGTGCCTGAAAAGCCCGAAGCCGTGGTGGTTGCCACACATCCGGAAGTAACACCGCAAATTTTGAGGGAATGCGGAGAACTCGGCATTAAACACGCCTGGATTCATCGTTCAATTGGAACCGGTAATTATCACCCTGATGCTGAAAAAATTGCTGAGGAATTCGGAATTTCACTGATTCCCGGAAGCTGCCCTATGATGTTTTGTGAGCCAGTAGATATCGCTCATAAGTGTATGAAGTGGTGCATCAAAACATTTGGCAAAGAACCGGAGCCGATCATGCAATCCTGACTTGATCATTTCAGCTAAGAAAAATCAAGATCCCATTTTCAGGCTATAAAAATTGTTTTGAGTTTATTAAGCAGTTCGCTATTCTGATCGCTGTTCATTTTAAAAATCATCATCAATGCCGGAACGCAAATTCTTCATTTCTGATTGTCTTTGATTTGATTCGAATAAAACAATGAAAAACCGGAAAAACCCGCTTTTAATTTTTTCAGTTCCGGCCTTATTAGTACTCTCTGCCTGGCTGTTTTTTATGCAATCAACCGCATCCTGGGATCTTTTCCGGGATAACTGGTTCATGACAGTGGTGATGATTTTTGGCTCCTTTATTGCCGGAGCCAGTTCCGAAGGTGGTGGGGCAATTGCCTATCCAGCAATGACACTCCTTTTTAACATTGAGCCGGATGTGGCACGCAATTTCAGCTTCGCCATTCAAAGTGTGGGAATGACCTTCGCTTCCATCTGGATCATCATATCACGTATTAAAATTGAAACGAACTATCTTTTTCTTGCCGGAATCGGAGGATTTTTCGGAATCATCTTCGGCACATTCTTCATTACTCCGCTGATTAAACCCGATTTTACCAAAATGATGTTTGTTTCTTTCTGGCTAAGTTTTGGCATTGCACTCTGGATCGTGAATTTTGTGAACAGCCGAAAAACCCGTCAGGAACTCCCGGTATTAAACCGCTATCAAAAAATAGAATTACTGATGGTAGGTGTAGTGGGAGGCATTTTCAGTTCGGTGCTGGGAAATGGGCTGGATATCTGCACCTTCTCTTATGTAGTGCTTAAATATGGTTTGTCTGAAAAAATTGCCACACCCACATCTGTCATTTTGATGGCATCAAACGCTATCATAGGCTTTATTCTGCACACTTTTTTTCTTGATACCATGCAGACAGAGGCTATCAACTACTGGCTGGTTTGTATTCCTGTTGTAATTTTTGGTGCGCCTCTCGGGGCATTCGTGATTAACCGGATAGGCAGGAAAAAAATTGCTTTGCTGCTGATTATTATCATCATCACACAATTTTTCACAGCACTTTATGTCATCAGGCCAGGACTGGAGTTAGGATTATTTTCTTTGATGATTTTTTTAACCGGTATTGTTCTCTTTTTTGTGCTGACCAAAACAAATCACTATTCCAACGGCAGTCCCAAATCAAAACAGTAAAATTAAATAGAAATATCGCCGATCATGTAAGTAACGGCATGGCCGCCTATTTCAACACGCCCGTTTTGCTGAATACAGGTCAAATCGCCGCCCCGCTTCGATACCTGCCTTGCTTTCAATCTCTTTTTGCCAAGACGTTTCGACCAGAATGGAGTCAGTACGGTGTGAGCCGAACCCGTAACCGGATCTTCCGGAACGCCTACCGATGGAGCAAAAAACCGACTGATAAAATCCACGTCACCGCTGCCGGGGGCTGTTAAAATAATTCCACGAACTTCCATCTTTTTTAAAATCAACAGATCGGGCTGTATGGTTCGCACCGTTTTTTCGTCCTGGATCAAAACCAGCATATCCGTATTAATTCCGGTATAAATAGGGATCACCCCAATCGCCTCGGGCAGCAATTTAGGTACCGGGATTGCACCCGGCGGATTAGATGGAAAATCCATCCAATAGAGATCACCTTCTTTCCGGACACTCAGCGGACCACTGTTAGATTCAAATTCTACTTTATTGCCTTTAAATCCGAGAAACTCGTAAAGAACATGGGCTGACGCTAGCGTGGCATGGCCGCATAAATTTACTTCTGTTTCCGGTGTGAACCAGCGAATTTTATATGATCCATCACTTTTTTGGACAAAAAATGCCGTTTCGGAGAGGTTGTTCTCTACTGCAATATTCTGCATCACGTCATCATCCAGCCACTCTTCAAGCGGAACAATAGCCGCAGGGTTGCCTGAAAATACGTTTTTTGTGAATGCATCTACCTGATAAATCTTCATATTTCTTTCGTCTGTTTTTATTTCCAATGTAATGATAATGAAAGTGGAGAGAAATTTTTTTTATTCCCTTTTTCATTAATCAGCCGGATTTCAGCTCTGCGGTTCAATTTTCAAATAAAATTTCACGACCTTTAAGGTATGATTAACGAAATGACAATCCATCCCCAAAAAGCATCGGACAAAATCGGTTTTTCAGCCATCCGGCAGGCTGCTTTGAGGAAAGCCTATACACCGTATGGAAAAGAATATTTGCAGCGGTTAACACCATCAGCAGACCGCACCGAAACAGAGTTGCTGCTGCAACAGGCATCCGAGTGGATGGAACTTCTTCAGCAGGGAACCACTCCCCCACTCACCAATCTCAACGATATTCGGGACATGGTGAGCGAAAGCCTGATTGCAGGTAACATTCTGCCGTTGAGTGATTTTGTGGATATTCTGCAAAATGCACGTCTTGCACGTTTGATGAAAACATTTTTTTCCAGGCTTGAAGAAGATTATCCTGCACTGCAACAGATTGTAAAACGCCTGATAAACCTGAAACCGCTCGAAGAAGCCATTCAAAAAGTAATCAACGAAAGGGGTGAGCTGCGCGATGATGCAAGTCCGCAACTCAAAAAAATTCGAAACCGGAAAAACCGTGAGCAAAGTAAACTTCGCAGCACAATTCAGCGTGTGATGCAGCGCGCTTCAAAACAGGGAATGACTTCGGATGAAGGGCCGACGATCCGGAGCGGACGAATGGTGATTCCAATCCTGGCGGAGTACAAACGGAAAGTTGACGGGTTCATTCACGATGTTTCATCGACCGGACAAACGGTTTACCTGGAACCGGTTGAGGCGCTTCAAATCAATAATGAAATCCGGCAGCTCGAATCTGAAGAAAACCGTGAAATCGAGCGAATCATCCGTCAGCTTACTTCTGAAGTGAGAAAATATGCCGACAATCTCCTTTCAAATACTTCACAGTTTGGAACGCTTGATGCCATTCATTGCCGGGTGAGCCTGGGCCTGGACCTGAACGGCGTGGTTCCTGAAATTTCAAAAAATCAGTATTTACATCTGATACGAGCCATGAACCCGAACCTGGTGCTGAAAAATTTATCAGCCAAAGATCCCGAACCGGTTGTGCCGCTCGACATGCATTTGGATCCTGAGGAACTTGGGCTGGTTATCACCGGGCCCAATGCGGGGGGGAAATCCGTGGCTATGAAAACAGTGGGCCTGCTCAGCCTGATGATGCAGTCAGGATATCCTGTACCGGTTCAGCCGGATTCACAGATCCCTATTATCAGCGGGCTATTTGTAGATCTTGGTGATGAACAGTCCATAGAAAGTGACCTCAGCACATTTTCATCCAGGCTGGAGTGGATCCGCACCACGCTTCAGCAAATTCAGCCCAATGCACTTGTACTGATTGATGAAGCCGGGTCCGGCACAGATCCCGATGAGGGTGGTGCACTCTTCCAGGCTTTTACTGAAGAGGTGATCCGAAGAAATTCCCGAACCATCGTAACCACTCACCACGGATCGCTGAAAGTATTTGCCCACGAACACCCGAATGTTGTAAACGGTGCGATGGAATTTAACCAGGAAAACCTTTCTCCCACCTACCGGTTTAAAAAAGGAATTCCCGGCAGCAGTTATGCATTTGAGATTGCCGAACGGATGAATTTACCAAAAGAGGTGATGACCCATGCCCGCGGACTACTTGGCGAAAAACGCGACCGGATGGGAGAACTTTTGGTTAGCCTGGAGAAAAAAATGCAGGAGTCGGAGGAGCTTTCATCAGAATTCAGGGTTAAGCTCCGTGATGCTGAAAAACGCGAAAAAAACTATCGCGAACTCACCGAACAGTTTGAAAAAAAGAAGAAAAAACTCCTGGAACGCGCCTACAAAGATGCCGAAGAAATTATGAGCGGCGCCAACCGTCGCATTGAAGAAGCTGTAGAAAAAGTGGTGAGTGAAGGCCGGGAGGATAAGGGGAAAATTCGTGAAGCCCGGCGAGAAATTGGTGATACAAAAAAGGAGATCTCTTCAAAAAAAGAATCACTTTCTGAAGAGAGAGAAGAAAAAGTATTGAGAAGTGATGAAAAACCCCAAAAAGGAGATTACGTTCTGATTGGCAACAGCGACACCTCCGGCGAATTGATCGAACTTTCAGGTAACAATGCAACTGTTCTGGTAAACGGCATGAAAATAAAAGCCAAACTGAACAAACTGGTAAAAACATCACCTCCGAAAAAAGAGAAGAAAAACAGCTTTGCGAGATCCTATAAAACCTCTCAGCCGATTGACATGGATGTAAAACCGTCACTGGATCTTCGGGGCAAACGGGGAGACGAGGCTATCAAAGAGCTGACGCTCTATCTTGACAAAGCCGCCGCACGCGGTTTAAAACAGGTTGAAATAATTCATGGAAAAGGTGAAGGAATTTTACATAAATTGGTTCACGAGTACCTTGAAAAACGAAAAGAAGTTAAAACATTCGAAATAGCGCCCTGGGAAAGCGGAGGCACCGGGTGCACGGTTGTTGAGCTGTAGATAATTAAAACTCAGTCGCAATACCAATATACTGAGCATCAATCTTTTCTGTAAAAAGTGACTCCCACTCTCTGAATATGATCCAGCAAATCTTTGTTTTCGATTTTATGAAGTATAGCAAGATCTGTTTTATAAGGCAGCAACAGGTCATCAATTTCCCGTTCTATCCGCATCAGTGTTTTCAATGTCAAATCATTTCCCTCAAGCACGAAATCTAAATCAGAATTTCGCCGGAAGTTGCCTTT
>SLPZ01000183.1 GCA_007131725.1 Balneolaceae bacterium | reverse complement strand
TAGAAGAGCTGGAAGTGGAAAGAAAACGTGTTTCATATTTCATTACAAATGTTACTGAACGCTCCATTGAATTCAATAAAGCCAGTGGCACTTCAAATCATACACTCAGCATCAGAACTCTGAAGAAAATGTATGATTCTGAGTCATTATTAAATATTCAGGGACTTTCCGGTTACTACTCTCCCTTGCTTGATAAATTACTTGAATTGGGAAAAACACCTGGAGAAACAGAAGTCGTTAATAAGAAAAATTACGTTCTGATTATCGATGAAATCAACCGGGCCAACATCTCACGTGTATTTGGTGAGCTGATAACTCTTATCGAGCCGGATAAGCGCTATGGCAGAGAACATCACATTCCGGCAAAGCTGCCCTCTGGCGAGGAGTTCTCGGTGCCTGAAAACCTCTTTATCATCGGAACAATGAATACGGCTGATAAGTCAATCGCCCAGCTTGATATTGCCCTGCGCCGCCGCTTTGAGTTTGAAGCGATGTATCCGCTCTATAATCTTCCGGATCAGGAAATCTTTGATGTTGATGTGCTGAAAAGCATCAATAACAAAATTATTGAATTAAAAGGCCACGACTTCCAGATTGGACACTCCTATTTTATGGATGGTAACGGTAGCCTGAAAGAGAGGATGAATAAAAAGGTGATTCCATTGCTGATGGAGTACTTTATGAATGACAAAAAGGAAGTTGAAGATGTACTGAAAAGTGCAAAATTGAAAATCAAAGAAGATAGCTGGCCGCTTCAAATTACCGGTAGAGAATAGTGATCAACCTCTTTGAATATCAAAACAAAGAAAAGCTGAAAACCTCTTTCGATGAACTGGAGATGTTCCTGGATGAGGTATGGTATAACCGTGAAAAGTCAGATTATTTTTACGGCGAAGAGGATGACAAAGTGGAAGTGCAGCAGTTTCTCCAGTTTCTGCAAAAGAGCCGGGAGATCAAATCGAACAAATATGTCGGCGTAATTCATTTTGAAAACAAGAGAATTAACCTATTGCCAAAGATTTTTTATGAGCCGGGAAGAGAATATAGCAACAACGAAGTTCAGACCATCCATAATCATATTCTGTGGTTGCTGAGTTACTGTAGGAAAATTAAATTCCCAAGCTACAACACCCCGTTAGATTCTGTCCGCAGTGATTTCTTTGAGGTGTTGATCTACCTCTTTTCGAAATATACCCGCAAACTTCTGACCAATGCCGTCTATCAGCAGTACCGAGAGATTGAACGGGAACTGCCCTATGTAAAGGGCAGGATAAACATGAGCAGATACATCACTGAAAATCTCACACGAGCCCGCTGGCATAAGCTCAACTGTACCTATGACCCGTTTGTGCTGGACAATGAATTTAACCGGATTATCAAGTATGTGTCCAAAATGCTTTTGAGCGTTACGGCCAACCCGGATTCGAAGAAATACCTGAGCCAGATCCTCTTCATTCTGGATGAGGTATCGGATACCAGGGCCAGTGCTAAGAAGTGTGCATCCATTCAGTTCAACCCGGCACTGGCTGATTTTGAAACGGTGCGCGACTATTGTCTTCTCTTTCTGGACAACTCCATTTCTTTTAACTATAAAAACGATCTGAAACTCTTCGCCTTTCTGCTGCCGATGGAATATGTTTTTGAAGATTTTATCTACGGGTTCATCGAAAAAGAACTTGAAGGTGTAAAAGCCATATCACAGTCCTCAGCCGTCCATCTTGATGAGGATAAGACATTCCGGCTTAAACCGGATTTAATACTGGAAACAGAAGAAAAAAAGATCATAGCAGATACCAAGTACAAAATTGTCTACTCGGATGAGGATGATCCCAAAAAAGGGATCTCTCAATCGGATCTGTACCAGATGCTGTCCTATGCCGTACGGTTTAAGATTGATGAAGTCGTTCTTCTCTATCCCGATACCATACAGAACTTTCAGAATGAGGCAACCGGATTCACTATTCGTGATGAATTTGCCGACCAGGTAGATGTGAAAATCACGGCCTGGCAACTGCCGGTTATTCACCGGGAATTGATGGGTGGGCTGAGAAATCGAAACGACTATTTGGGAGAGGCTTTTCAGGTAAAAACAGATGAGTTGAGCGAAAGGCTAAAACGAATATTATTTCCCTATATCTTCGAGTAAACGGGTTGAAAATGCGGTTAGAGATTGTCCAAACCGAAGGATGGTATCTTCAAGGTCTACCTCTTTTTTCCTGGCTATTTGATTCAATTTCATAATTTCAACCTGTGGATTCATTGAGTAAAGCGTCAGAAGATACACCTCTGGAGAGGAGTTTGGTTTCATCCCCTTTCGAGATTGTCAGGGGGGTGTTGAAGGGTGTTGATAAAGACGGAAATTAAACCCAGGCCTGTGATCCTCCCAGGACACACATCTGGTGCTTCCGCTGAACGCTGCACATCCTACCGAAGCTTCAGCACAGGCAGGCTCAAGAGGAGATTTTATCCCTTACAAGTTGACAACCACCCAAAAGGATAGCATATTCCAATAAAAACAAGCCATTCATGCCATCGGGATACACGGAGGATAAACAAGTAGAACAACCGGCTATTGACCTGTTCAGTGATTTGGGATGGCAGGTAATCAACGCCTACCAGGAAGAGCTGGCCACCACTGAATCCGAGGGTACATTGGGGCGGGAAACCCGTGATGAGGTTGTCCTGAAATCTATTCTTAAAGAGAAGCTTACAGAGTTCAATCCGGGCATTCCGGGTGAACAGATCGAATATGTTATCAAAGAATTGACCCGTGACCGCTCCTCAATGCACCCCGTCCGTGCCAATAAGGAAATTTATGATATAATGCGGGATGGTGTGGATGTTGAATTCCGGGGCAGCAATGGCAAGCTCAGGAGAGAAACGGTTCGAATTGTTGACTGGAGGCAGCCGGATAACAACCACTACTTGCTGGTTTCTCAATTGTGGGTAAGTGGAGACTATGGAAATAAACGGCCCGACCTGGTGGCATTTCTCAATGGCCTGCCGGTGATCCTGTTTGAGCTGAAAAAACCGGCGCGCCCTGTCCGTGAGGCTTACAGCAGCAACATCAGCGATTACAAAGACACCATCCCCCAGCTCTTCTGGTATAATCAGTTTATTTTTCTGTCAAACGGAGTCGATACCAAAATCGGCACCATCTCTTCTCCCTGGGAGTTTTATACAGAATGGAAGAAAATCAGTGATGAAGAGGAACCGGGGATTGTATCACTTGAAACGGCCATTCGCGGAATGTGTGAGCAAAACCGGCTGCTGGATCTTCTTGAACACTTTATTCTCTTTGAAGTTGCCCGGTCCAAACCCGCAAAATTAATGGCGCGAAACCATCAGTTCCTGGGAGTAAATAACGCCATAGAAGCCGTCAAACGCATTGAAGAGAACAAGGGCAGGCTTGGTGTATTTTGGCACACCCAGGGGTCGGGAAAGAGCTATTCTATGGCACTTCTTACCCGTAAGATCATGCGGTCGATACCGGGCGACTGGAAGTTTGTGATCGTTACAGACCGCCTCGACCTGGACGAACAGATCTACAAAAACTTTGCCGGTGTTGGGGCTGTAACCGAGCCGGAGAGTGAAGTGAGGGCCGACAGTAAAGAGCAGCTTAAGCAACTCCTTAGTGAAAACCACCGCTACACCTTTACGCTGATCCACAAGTTTCACGCCCGTGATGGCGAAGAGTTTCCCGTTCTCAGTGAAGATGATGACATAATCGTAATCACCGATGAAGCCCACCGGACCCAGTATGATGCACTGGCAATGAACATGCGAAAGGCTTTGCCGAATGCCTCTTTCCTGGGCTTCACCGGCACGCCGCTGATTAAAGGTGAAGACGAGAGAACCCGTGAGGTGTTTGGGGATTACGTCAGTATTTACGATTTCAAGCAATCCATTGAGGATAACGCCACGGTTCCGCTCTTTTACGAAAACCGTATACCGGAACTGGAACTGAGCAATGAACACCTGAATGAAGAGTTGCAGGAAGTCCTGGAAGAGGCAATGCTCAATGAGAAACAGGAAGAGAAACTCGAACGGGAGTTTCGCCAGGAGTATCATCTGATTACCCGGCAGGACCGGCTCGAAACCATTGCCAAAGATCTGGTGCAGCACTTTCTGAATCGCGGTTTTATGGGGAAGGGGATGATGGTTTGTATCGACCGGTTTACAACCGTGAGGATGTATGACCTGGTGCAGAAAGAGTGGAAGGCGGAGCTTGAGAGAATAAGGGAACGGCTAAAAAATGCAGATCAACTGGAGCAGGATCAGTTGTTAGATAGTATGAAGTTTATGCAGGAAACCGATATGGCCGTGGTGATCTCCAAGTCGCAAAATGAGATTGGCGAGTTTGACGCAGAAGGGCTGGATATTCGCCCGCACAGGATCAGGCTGGAGAAGGAGCCGCTGGATGATAAATTCAAAGATGATGAAGATCCACTCAGGTTAGTGTTTGTTTGCGCAATGTGGATTACCGGATTCTCGGTGTCTAGCCTCTCCACCCTGTATCTCGACAAACCGATGAAAAGCCACACCCTGATGCAGACCATAGCCAGGGCAAACCGGGTATTTGAAGGAAAGAACAACGGCTTGATTGTAGACTATGTTGGAGTATTCCGACACCTGCAGAAAGCACTGGCCGTCTATGCTACCGGACAAGACGGGGATGGCAGAGCGCCTGTGAAAAACAAAAATGAACTGATTAAAAGCCTTGAAGAAGCCATCCACCAGGCGCAGGAATTTTGCCATAAACAGGGTGTGGATCTGGAAAAAATTATTAAGGCTGATGGTTTTGAAAAAACGAAATTTCAGGAGGAGTTCGCTAAGGCAATTGTAGAGTTTAATGAACTGGAAGATGAGGTATCTGCTGCCGCCGACCAGGTACTGTTTAACGATGACAAAAAGAAGGAATTCCTGGCACATGTCCGAACGGTCAACCAGCTCTATAAAGCAATCCTGCCAGATCCGAAAGCCGGAAAGTATTTACCAACCCGGTCAGCACTGAAAGCCATCGGTGATTATATCAAACAGCTTGGCCCTACTGCAGTAGATGATATTATGCAGGTGAGAAAAAAGGTCGAAGAGAAGCTGGATCAATCGATAGTAAGCAGCCCTGTTATAAAATTTGAAGGCTCAGAACCGATTGATATCAGCTCAATTGACTTTGAAAAACTCAAAGAACGTTTTAACAAAACAAAGAACAAGCGGGTTGAGCTGCAGAGATTAAAAGGCCAGATTGAGCAGGCCATTGAAAAAATGGTTGAACAGAATAAATCCAGAATAGATTTCAAAGAGCGGTTCGAAGAGATGATTGAGAAGTATAACAATTACAGTGTAACTGCTGAACTGCAGTTTGAGGAGCTCTTTGAATTTGTGAAAAAGCTGAATCATGAAGAAAAGCGGCATATTCGGGAGCAATTAACTCCGGAAGAACTGGCAGTTTTTGATATTGTAACCCACAACGAAAAAGTGGAGCTGACCAAAAAGGAGAGAGACAAAATCAAAAAAGGAATTAAGGATCTGATTGAAAAACTCAAATCGGAGAAACTGGTTCTGGATTGGAGTAAATATCAATCCCGTGTGGCCGATGTAAAAGTAACCATCGAAAAGGAGCTGGATCGTATTCTGCCTGATAAATATGATCGTGCACTCTATGCCCAAACCTGCAGCGAGGTGTTCGATCTTGTAATGCAGAAGTATTGAAATAAAATCCCCTCTCGAGAGGGGACAGATTCAATCACGTTCAGTAATTGGATCAGGGGTGTGTAGAAGGTCGTTGATTAAGGGCGAAAATTCAGCACAGGCCTGTGGTCTTCCCGGGACACACCTCTGGAGGTTCCGCTGAACGCTGCACCTCCTGTCTCCTCTCAAGAGGAGATTGGAATGCCCCAAGCAATTTTATTGAGCGAATAATAAAACCCAGCCAAAAATAAAAAAAGAGCCGGGCTAAAATAAACCACGGCTCTTAATTTTGGTCGGGGCGACTGGATTTGAACCAGCGACCCCTCGGCCCCCAGCCGAGTGCGCTACCTGACTACGCCACGCCCCGAGTATTTCATAACCTCAAAATTAGAGTTATTTCGTTCAAATAACAACGACAATTCTGTTTAGCTAACTAACGCTGCTGCGCTCATAATCTTTTCTCCCGATGTGTTTCTTTGTTTAGTTTAAAGTGAGTGTTAATTTAACAGTTCGGTTATAGTTGCAAATTTCAATAGCCGAAATCAGGCTTAAAAAATTCAAATTTTCAAACTTATTTCTACTAAATATGAAGTTCTATTCTGCCCTGTTATCCCTGGTGTTAGCTTTTTTTCTGTTTTCATGCTCCGATTCTGTCGACTCAGACCCGGATAACGGCAATGACACAGAGCCCCCGACTGCAGAACCGGAACTGGTCTATTTCTGGTATTTTGATGTGACTCTTCCCAACGATACAGAACTGGAGACGATTGATGCTGTTTATACCGCGGGAACCGGAACGGCCTTTATTGAATTCAGGTCGGCACTGGCGGGCTATCCCAATACCGGCAGGGATGGCTCCATGGAACGCAGAAACCAGCCCACAGCGCTCAATTACCGGCCCGAAGGAAATATGAATCTCCCATATGAGGAAATAGCGGACAGCATGCGGGCCATCCAGGTGCGCGACCCTTTTCTTGGTAATGCCGGGCAGAACACCCTGGTTTTGCACCTCTCAACAACCGGGTACGAAGATGCAGTTCTTACGTTTGCCGCAATGGATGAGCATGCCGCCAATGGCCTCCGGATAGATTATTCGGTTACGGAGGATGGTGAAGAGTGGATTACAACGGGCCTGTCTGCATCCGAGACCGAGCAAAACCTGATTACCAATGAATATCTGATTTATGAAGTTGATTTCAATGGCATTGAAGCATCGGCCAATAATGAAAACTTAAAAGTGAGAGTTCGGTTTGATGTGGATGACGGCACCGCCAACGAGGGCAACCGGGTAACATTCAATAACTTCTCCCTGGATGCTGTTCCGATTGAGTAAAATATAGGCATTGGTTAAGATGTTTGCTGAGTAATTAACCCGGCCTTGAATAAATTGGCGATACAGTGAATCTGTAGATGCGCGAAAGAACAATTCGTTACCGGCCAAGTCCGTTGATTACAATGACAAAGCTTGATGGACCATTCGAATTGTTCAGCGCAGCTACAATGAGCGCGCCAATTTATTCACCGCCTTGATCTTTTGGTTCGTTTTGCCCCGCAGGGATCCCGATGGGGGATCAAGCCAAAATGAACGATAAATAGTCTTAACGCTTTTAATCGTTGTACTAAAATAAAACTCATTCAAAATTCTGTATTACATGAGTAATGTCAGGGGCCGGAGGTGAAGGGTCTCCTAACTTTAAGGAATTATTGCAATTTATTGTAGATCATTTATAATCATTGCTAATCGCAACTCTGACAGGAGCTTGCGCACTCTGTCAGGTTGCTTTTTTGGATTGCCTTCAGGGAATTTGTTTTGATTTATAATGCTTCCAGAGCTTTGCTAATCCAACAATCAACAAAATAATATAGTAATAATAAGCCGCCATAAAGAACAGGCCAAAGATTGCGGCAGTGAGCAGATTGCCGTCAATCCATCCGGATTTTAACAGCAGGAAATGAAGCCCGAGCAGGATGGCAGGCCCGATAATCAGAACTGCCCATTTTTCCTTTCCGGCAGTCATTCCTGCCAGAACCACAATTATCACCACTCCCAATACCGGGAAGAAGATTTCAAGCAGCAAAAGGAAAGATTCAAAGTCCATTTGGCGAATAATGATCGGGAAAGTTTCGCTTCAATATCGTTATCTTTTTTAAAACCGAAAAATTAAACAGAAAAAATGGCATCGTTCGATATAGTTAATGAAGTAAATACACAGGAAGTAGATAATGCAGTGAATAATACCCTCAAGGAAGTTTCAAACCGGTACGATTTTAAAGGCCTGCACACCGAAGTTTCATTCGACAGAAAAGAGAATCGTATCAATATTGTGGCTGCCGAAAGCATGAAATTGAAAGCGGTGAAAGAGATGCTCGTAAAAAACTTCATAAAAAGAGGCCTGGAACCGAAGGCACTTAGTTATGGCCCCGAAGAGGGGACCAGCCATGGCCACGTGAAAACCACTGCAGTCATCAAAGAGGGGATTGACCGCGAGACTGCTAAAAAAATTGTGAAGGAGATCAAAGGATTGAAGCTGAAAGTTCAGCCTGCCATCCAGGACAATCAGGTTAGGGTTTCGGGCAAAAAAATTGATGACCTACAGGAAGTGATCAAACAGGTGAAAAGCAAAGATTTTGGGATTCCACTGCAGTTTGTGAACATGAAATAGGGTTTAAAAAGACCTGTAAGGTTTCAAAACCTTACAGCTCTGCACACTACTCATCAAGCAATTCCTTCACATACTCATTATCCGGGTCCATCTTGTATGCCTGCTCGTAATAGGTTTTGGCTTTGGCATCGTGGCCGCCTTTTTTCATCAGGTCACCCATCAAGATCCAGTTTTCCACATCTTTGGGATCGGTCCGGATTCTGTCGAGAAGGTAGGTGATGGCTTCCTGGCCGTTGCCGGTCATCAGTTTATGCAGTACAAGATTTCGGTGGGCTGAGGGTAAATTTTCGAGTGCAACTGCCTTGTCAAAGTCTTCTTTGGCAAGGCCTGGTTTGTTAACATTCAGATAAGCATACCCTCTCAGGTTATAAAGCCTTGCAGATTCCGCATCTTTTTCGATGGCATTATTAAGCGATGTAATACTTGCATCCCACTGGTTTAACTTTTGCATCACTTCGGCTTCAAGAGTATAACCTTCCGGGGCATCCGGTTTTAGTTTCTGAAGCTCCCTTGCCACATCAAGGCTTCGGTCAAGGTCCTTTTCGTGAAGCAGCTCGTAGCCTTCTTTATGTTTTTCTTCGAAACTCATTGATTTTCCTCTTTTTTCACTTTTTCAGTTATGTCTTCGAATTCGGCATCTTCAATTTCGTCCAGCTTTCGCCCACCTCTGCGAGGCGGTGTTCTTTTGGATCGTCCGTTCTGAAAATTCCCAAAATGGAACCGGATTGCAGGGCGCGACCTTCGTTTAGGGCCGCGTATCAGGCGAATCACCAGGTAAATAAAAAGTGCTATCAGTAACCAGCGTATCATGTGTCTGGAATTATATGGATGTGTGTATTGCTTCGTATGGGTTGATAAAAAATCTGCTCTTCGATATATGCGAGATGATCGGCATTACCAACAAAATCAATCTCAGTTGCATTGATGATAATTAACGGAGCTTTATTATAATGATAGAAAAATTGATTATATGCATCACTCAGTTCCTGTAAATAGTCGGGAGTGATATGTTTTTCGTAATCCCTGCCTCGAATTTCAATGTTGTTCAGCAAGCGATCAACCGTACTTTGAAGATAAATAACAAGATCGGGTTTTGCAGATATTCCCGTCATGATCCCGAAAATATTATCATAAAGTGCCAGCTCATCATCGTCAAGATTCAAACGGGCAAAAATGCGATCTTTTTCAAAGATGTAATCGGAAATCACAAACTGATCAAACAGATCAGGGTTTGTCATTTTTTGCTGCTGTTTGAACCTGCTGGCTAAAAAAGCAAGCTGCGTCTGAAAGGCATAACGTTTTCTGTCTTCATAAAATTTGGGCAAAAACGGATTTTCTTCAAACTGCTCCAGAACCAGGCGTGCACCACTGCGTTCGGCAAGCAAATTTGCAAGGGTAGTTTTACCGGCGCCGATGACACCTTCAATCGCAATAAAATCGAACTTGTTGGGCATTGCAGTCTTGTTCTTTAGCGGTTTACCAGGTTAATTCAGTTTTTTTTAATTCGATGTCCGGGGCCTGCTTTATCAGATCAGAAATGGATGTTTGAGTTACCGGATCGCGCCATGTATCATCTATTTCGAATATAGGCATTAGTACAAACAAACGGTTTTGGTACTCCGGATGAGGAATAATGAGGTTCTCTTTCTGAACTGCCAGGCTTCCGTATCGGATTATGTCGAGATCCAGAATTCGCGGCCCCCATCGCACCGGTTTTTTTTCGCGTCCGCATTGCTGCTCAAACTGCTTGAGCTGTCCGAGAAGTACTCCGGCGGTCAGCGTGGTTGTAATTTCTGCCACCGTATTATAGAATCGGTATTTGGCACCGCCTACAGGTTCGCTCTCCCAGATGGATGCTTTCTTTACCGGCTTTACTGAAAGGTTGGACAAAAACTCTCCGGCTTTTCGGATGGTTTGCAGTCTGTTGCCCATATTGCTGCCCAAGGCTATTGTTACCTTTTCCATTGCATGGTTATTTCGGCGTAAGCAGCCGGCATTTCTGTGGGAGGATTTATCTTGCGGACCGATACCTTTAACTGCCTGATGTTTTTTGCTTTGGCGAATATCTGATCTCCGATGTTTTGGCAAAGTGTTTCAATCAATTTTTCTTTTGGCCCGTTAAGCACGGATTTTGCAACTTCAAAAACCAGTTCGTAGTTAAATGTTTTGCTCATGTCGCTGTTTTCTGTTGCATCTCTGAAGTTGCCGCAGGCAATCACGTCAAGCTCAAAATCATTGCCATTTTCGCGTTCATGATCGTAGTAACCGTGTTTGCCGTGAAACTTGAGGGCCTTCAGGGTAATTTTATCCAAAATCCGGATTTTTTGTTTAAATCGGGTGTATCAGAAAATAGGGAGAAGTAAACTTGCAAACGAATGCATTTTTCCGGTGTCCGGCCGATTGGTGGAGAAAAAGTGAGCAGGTAGTTAGCAGTTCGATAAATAACTTAAAGTGTGGCTACATCAATTTTCTGTTCCAGCTCTTTTAGCATGCGCTTGTGTTTTGGGCTGGTAGAAAGCCTCTCCTGAACAGTGGAGATGGCATGAATCACGGTTGAGTGATCGCGGCCTCCAAATTGCAAGCCTATGGTCTTCAGGCTGGACTTCGTGTACTTTTTTGACAAAAACATTGCAATTTGCCTGGCTTCCACAATTTCCTGCTTCCGGGTTTTCTCTCGTACTTTATTAGTGTCGATTCCAAAATAGTCGCAAACATAGTTTTGAATAAACTCGATGGATATTTGCGAGTTGGAACTTTTCACCATGTCTTTAAGCACAGACTTAGCCATCTGCAGATCGATTTCATCCACATGCTTCAGCGAGGCAGTTGCCAGCAGTTTGATGATGGCCCCTTCAAGATCCCTTACATTCGATTTAAAATTATACGCGATAAATTCAATGATGTCAGGATTAAGGGAAATTCCGTTATCGCCGGCTTTTCGTTCCAGGATAGCATAACGTGTTTCGTATTCCGGAATCTGCAGATCCGCACTCAGCCCCCAGCTAAATCGCGAAATTAACCGCTCTTCAATATCGGGTATGTCTTTGGGCGCCCTGTCGCTGCTCAGAATTATCTGCTTGCCATCCTGATGAAGTGCATTGAAGATGTGGAAAAATTCTTCCTGTGTTTTTTCCTTGCCGCTGAAGAACTGGATGTCATCAATGATCAAAACATCAATATTGCGGTAAAAAGAAGAAAACTGACTGGCCCTGTTATTCCGTATGGCCTGGACAAATTCGTTGGTGAAACTTTCTGAGGAGACGTAAAGCACGGCCATCTCATCTTCGTAAAGATGTTTTACCCGGTTGCCAATGCTTTGAATCAGATGCGTTTTGCCGAGGCCGGTTCCTCCGTAAACAAAAAGCGGGTTGAAGGAATTTTTTCCCGGGTTATCGGCAATGGCCATGGCTGCCGAACGGGCAAGGCGGTTGCAGTCGCCTTCAATATAGCGGTCAAACACATAATTGCTGTTCAGGTTGGAATCAATGTTCGTTTTTCTGATTCCGGGAATCACAAAAGGATTTTCAATTTTACCGGGATGATAGTCGGTAAATGTGTTCATTTCCTGTGGCTTCTGGGGCGGCATGGGTTGTTGAGGCAGCCGGATCGAACGGTTGTCTTCAGCCCGGTCAGAGCGTTCTACTAAAACCGAGTATTCGAGTTTGCCATCCTTGCCAAGAACCTTTGCAATGGTAGAGCGTAGCATATTGTAGTAATGCTCCTCGAGCCATTCGTACCAAAACTGGCTTGGTACTTGAATAGTCAGTGTGTCCCCTTCGAGTTTTATTGGCTTGATTGGCTCAAACCATGACTTAAATTTTTGAAAGCTGATGTTATCCTTGATAATCTCAAGGCAGTCGTTCCAGGCAGCTTCAGCATTCAGTTTATTCAACGTGAACAGCCTCCCAAATGCGTATTTAAAAGTTACTTTAATCCCTTAGTTATCCACACAAAAAATGTGTGCTTTTTGTAATCGATAAGCCAAAATGTGAATTTCTCAGTCACAAATCAAAAAAAAGTTTCCAAAAATGCGCAAAGTTATCCACATTTTTTTTAACGAGTAAAGTTATTGCATCGCAATGCTTTATTAATTATTCGGAAGAATTGTGAAATTATTCTTGACACGTCGTAACAATTCGTTAACACTGTTTTAACATCCTGTTAGTAAGGTGAGAATTTTTTAAAAAACTTTTCCACAAGTTATCAACACTTGTGGATTTATTGTAAAAGTGGAGTTTGAAAGGTTGTTGCTGATCCCGAAAAAACTAAGGTGCAACACCATTTACACGATTGCCTGTAACTACAAACCTATGGTTTCCGTCGAGGTCCTTCAGCAGTTCAGCATCGGGAAAATATTCGCTGGCAATTTGGTGAACCTGAGAAGCCGTTTTATGATTACATTCCAGAAAAATCCGTGCATTTTTTGAAGCCGCAAATTCGATAATTTTTTTATACAGCTCCAGTGGTGCATGGTGAAATAAGGCGAGGGTTGGTTCATATTTTAAAACCTGGGGGTGCATCTCATTTTTTTCATTTTCTGTAATGTAAGGCGGATTTGAAATGATGATGTCCCAGCGTTCAGATTCTATACTCTCCAGTTTTTCGATATCACCTTTAAAAAAATGTACGTCAACCTCATTCAGACTGGCGTTTTCTTCTGCCAGTTTCAGGGCTTTATCAGAAATGTCAATTCCGGCGCAATACCAGCCAGGCCGATTTTTTTTGATTGCAATGGGTAAGCAGCCGCTGCCGGTGCCAATATCAATTAACCGGAGAGGTTCTTTTTCAAGGTGGCCGGTGCGCTCTAACAGCAGATCAGCAAGCTGCTCGGTTTCAATTCTCGGAATCAGTACATCAGGGGTAACCCTTATTGTGGTATTCATAAACTCAGCCGTCCCGGTAATATACTGAAGCGGTTCGTGAGCTGCCCTGCGTTTTACCAGCGGACGGATTTTATCCAGCTCAGCCGAAGAGAGTGGCCTGTCGAATTGCAAATAGAGATCGAGCCGTTTAATACCGAGCGTTTCGGCAAGAATCCATTCTATACTTAATCGCGGATCAGGCACCTTTTTTTTGGTAAAATAGGAGGTTGCCCATTCAAGCATTGCCAAAACGGTCCATACCCGCCCGGATTTGCTCATTATAATTAGGGCCTAAATTTTTTCAGAATCCGTAGATTCTTTTGGTTCAACCTCTTCTTGCAGAGAGAGCCCAAAACGCTTGGAAAAATCCATTATAAAATCCACAACATTCGCTTCGATATTCTTGTCTTCAGAAAGCGAACTTCCCCTGAAACCCATTCGGCCACCCGCTTTTTTCATTTCAATACGGTTGTGGCTGTTTGTGCATTCAATGATACAGGTTAGCGTTATCGTTGCATTTATCTGTTTTTCAAACTGCTCGTAAACGGCCACATAAATTTTGTCGTTATTTGTGCCTGAAGAATATTCATATAAGAATTTTGGTTCATGCAGTTCAATAAGCTTGGTTGGCAGCCGTCTTAATGTATCGTTTGGTCCGTATACCAGGTATTTTGTTACTGTACTCATATTTTTAATAAACCCGCTTAAATTGATAGTAAAAAGGGCAAAATTTCTGCCTGAATAAAAGCCAAAATTCAACAAGAATCAAATCTGGATTGCAAAGAATTTTCAGCAGATTAAAAAAACCTGTTATTTTACACTTTTATGATGCAATGCTGGAACAAAAAAAATCGTTACCCCAGAAATATAACAACTGATTCCTTTTGATTATGAAAATACATAGATATCTGTTTTTTTTAATATTAATTGCTTTTTTTCCGGTAAAAGAGGCGATATTTGCTCAGGTTACCGAGCCGGAAGTTCTTCAAATACCCAGAAATGTTACTACTCTGGAAGACAATTACAGCACCGGATTTGGTTTTAATGTGTTGATGAATAATTTTGGTTTTGGCACAGGCATGGAATTCAGGAGAGTGGTTGCTCCCCAAACGGAATTAACAGCCTCTCTACGGATAACAGCATTGCGCGATCCCAGTGAACAGACCTTTACGGACATATTTTTTGGCCAGCAGATTGTGCCCAATAAATATCAGCGGGCTTTTGCATTTCCGCTTATGCTGGGTATGAGGCAGCGGGTTTTTGGTGATACTATCGGCGATGATTACCGGTTTTTCGTAAGCGCCTCTCTGGGACCGGCTGCCGCATTTGCCTATCCCTATTTTAATGACATCAACAACAATGGATTCCGCGAGCAGTTTCAGGGATTTGTTGAGCCGGTTAATGACGTATTTACCGGGTTGAGTGATGGCGACTGGTATTGGGGAGGTGCCGGAGAGTTTAAACTATCTCTGGATATCGGCAGTAATTTTACCAGGCTCAGAAGTATCGAATTCGGATACTTTTTCTATTATTTCCCTGATTCCATTCAAATTATGATGCCAAACCAGCCAGTACTGCGCGAAAATGTTGGCCCGGGTGAAAGCCAATTAATTTTTGATCAAAACGGAGAGCTTGTGCTTGAGCCGTTTTTTGAGCCCCAAAGCTTTTTCGGCACTCCACAAATTACATTTTCATTCGGCTGGCTGAGATAATTCACAGTAATCTAAAAATTGCTTCTACCGCAGATGTAGCCAGTTCTGCATCTGTATTAAATTGTCTATCAGCAAATCGGGTTCATGTCTTAGCAATTCGTTTTTTGTGAATGACCCGGTTGTAACAGATACCGATTTCGCACCAAAAAACCTGGCTGACCTGATGTCGTTCGGTGTATCTCCGATGATAACGTACTGCTGTGGCTGTGGTTCGTATCCCTTCATTTCCACAAACTCCCGGTGCGCTTCTTGCGGCAGGTAATTTCTGTCGGAGTGGTTGCAGCCAAATCCTCCAAACTCAAATGCATCACCTAAACCGATTGCCTCTATTTTAATAAAGGCTGATTCTCTGAAATTACCCGTACACAGCCCGGTTTCCAGGCCCTGTTCGCGTGCAAATTGTACAGATTCTGCAGCTCCCTCTATCAAATCAGCCTGCTCCGGAGAGTAATGCTCTCTCATATAATTGATATAGAGCTGTTTTGCATGCTCATAAAGCGAATCTGCTTTAGGAAGGCCGGAAACCAGATCATAAAAAATATCGCGATCTGTGCGTCCGGCAAAAGAGTTATTATTTACTTTAAGCGATTGCAGATCAAGCTCTTTCAGAATATTATAAATCAGTTCTTTTGTGAACGAATTTTTTGTATTAAGCAGGGTTCCGTCAATATCAAATAAGAGTATTGGTTTCATACGGTTTTACTTTATGATAATATGAAATAACATTAACTTGTAATGATATAAAAAAACAGAGTGATTAAATTTTAATATGGCCAAAATGATGACGCCTTTTAGTCGACATATTTTAAAATTACACATTCTAACTAAAAATAGAAGAAAAGCTCCGGGAGAGAAATAACCCGGTGCCTGTCAAAGAGAAAGGTGTTTCACTCTGCACAAATATTCAAACTAATCAATTAAAAAACGGAACATTATGAGTTTAATAGAAGATATTCATGCACGTCAAATTTTGGATTCAAGAGGAAATCCTACAATTGAAGTGGATGTAACCCTGACCAATGGAATTACCTCGAGAGCGGCTGTACCATCCGGTGCATCAACCGGAGAACACGAGGCCGTTGAGCTTCGTGATGAAGACAGCAGCTATTTTCTCGGCAAAAGTGTAAAAAAAGCTGTTGAGAATGTAAACGAAGAAATAGCTGAAGAACTGGCTGGCTATCCTGCCTATTTGCAAACCGAAATTGACCATTTGCTGCTTGAGCTCGACGGAACACCGAACAAGTCGAAGCTGGGGGCCAATGCCATTCTTGGCGTTTCGATGGCGGTGGCAAAAGCAGCGGCCAGTGCAGCCGGACTGCCCTTATGGCGTTATCTTGGCGGAGTAAATGCCAAATTACTGCCGCTTCCCATGATGAATATCATCAACGGAGGCTCGCACGCCGATAATAATGTGGATCCGCAGGAATTTATGATTATGCCTTCCGGAGCCACATCATACAGCCAGGCTGTACAAATTGGCACCGAAGTGTTCCACAACCTCAAGAAAGTTCTTTCTTCTAAAGGATACGGAACAGCCGTTGGAGATGAGGGTGGATTTGCACCGAACCTGAAAACGAACGAAGAGGCGATCGAAGTAATTCTCACCGCTATTGAAAAAGCGGGATACACACCGGGCGATGATGTACTGATTGCACTCGACCCCGCTGCTGCAGAATTTTATAATGCCGAAACAGGCCTGTACGAATTTAAGTGGAGCGATGGTTCAACCCGCGACGCCGATGCTATGGTTGAATACTGGGCTGATTGGGTGGAAAAATATCCTATCATTTCGATTGAAGACGGCCTGGACGAGAACGACTGGGACGGCTGGAAAACACTGACCCAGGCACTGGGCGAAAAAATTCAACTGGTGGGAGACGACCTGTTTGTAACCAATACCACCCGCCTTGCCGACGGAATAAAGCAGGGAATTGCCAATTCCATTCTTATCAAAGTAAACCAGATTGGTACACTCACCGAAACTCTGGATGCTATCGAAATGGCACACAAAAACGGATACACAGCCGTGATCTCTCACCGTTCGGGCGAAACCGAAGATGTAACCATCGCCGATATTGCCGTTGCAACCAATGCGGGGCAGATAAAAACCGGCTCGATGAGTAGAACCGATCGTGTGGCCAAGTACAATCAACTGTTGAGAATTGAGGAAGAATTAGGAGAAAGCGCCCTCTTTTTAGGGAAAGACGTATTTGGGCTGTAAATTCTGTCCAAATAATCTGATTCGATGAAAAACCGTGCAGGAATTTTTGCGTTAATGATAACCGGCATTTTGCTGGCTTTGTTATTAGCAGAAATTCTTGTGCGGATTTTTATTCCTCGATACAAAATGACCACCTGGATTGAGATGCATCCGCGCGGATTTATGATGAATCAATCGGGAGTGGAAGCCTTTCATGAATTTAGAGACCGCAGAATTACTTACCACCTGAATGAACAGGGTCTTCGCGGAGAAGAACTCACCTCTTCCGATGATAAAAGAGTGCTGCTTCTGGGTGATTCTTACACATTTGGGCTGCTTTTACACCAGGAAGATACGTTTGCAGACCTGCTGCAACTCAAAGCCGATCAGCATTTTGAAAAACAATCTATTCGAATTTTAAATGGAGGCGTGGGTGGTGCCGGCCTGGCAGACTGGCCCGCATGGCTTGAGGTGAAAGGCCCCGAAATTGAACCGGATAAGGTTATTTTATTTCTGAATACCTCGGATATTGACCGGGCCATATCAAAAAATTTATTTGTGATTGATGAGGCCGATTCAACGCTTGTGAATAGTATGTACTGGAAGCCAAATGAGTTTATGTTTAGATTGGGCAGACAGGGATGGTACCAGTGGATTCAAAGGCACTCAATACTCGCAAACATTTTAGTTACTATGGCATGGGAGCATCTTTATTTTACTGATATTACAAATAACTTCGACCCTGAAACCAGTGAGGTTCCTGTACCTGCTGCAAAAGATCTTTATCCGGAGTCAGATTACTCAGTCAGGCTTGCAGATAAACTGGTATTACGAATGAATGAATGGTGCGAAAAAAATAATTGCGATTTTATTCTGGCTACCACAGGCTTTTTTGATCCTGATAAAATGGGTGACCATACCGCAAATTTTTACCATTTTATTACAGAAAATTTCCCACATGATATTCGCTTTTTTGATAATACACCATGCATTTACGAAAAATCAGATGGCAATTATGAACCACTCTTAATTCCGGGAGACGGCCATCCAAATGAACAAGGCGCCTCCCTTGTTGCTGAATGCAGTTGGCAGTGGCTTCTGCCGTTGTTAAATCCGGAGAGCTCTGACTGATGAAAATCCGGACGCTTAAACTTCATGGCTACCGAAACCACTCCGACGCATTTGTTGAGTTTGCTCCTCACCTGAATATTATTACCGGCCCCAACGGTTCGGGGAAAACCAACCTGATTGATGCCATTCACTATCTCTGCATGACGAAAAGTTTTGTTGCCTCGAGCGATCAATATGTGGTAAATCACAATCAAAAATATTTTATGATTGAGGGGAAGTTTGAGGGAGCTATACGGTCATCATTCAAAATAAGCTGTAGTTATTCGCGCGGCGAAGGAAAAAAAGTATTTGTGAACGACAGTCCGCTTGATCGTTTTTCTGATTTGATCGGGATGGTGCCGGTGGTGGTGTTGAGTCCGAATGACCTGAAACTAACCAGCGAGGGGCCGGTTGAACGCCGCACATTTTTAGACAGCCTCATTAGCCAGACATCACCCCAATACCTGAGAAACCTGATCAGTTACCGAAAAATCAGAAAACAGCGCAATAAACTTCTGCAGGAATACCGCGGACCGCTCTCAACACTGCAAACCCAGCTTGAACCCTGGAACATTCAGCTTGCAAAAAAAGGAGCCGCCATTATTTTTAAACGGGCTGAAGTGCTGGAAAAATTTAAACACTATCTTGAAGTTCAGTACCGGCTCCTGTCCGGGATAAACCTGAAACCGTCGCTGATTTATCAAACCATTTGCGAGCTGCCGGATTCCGGCAAAGAACTCGAGGAAAAATATCTGTTACTGATAGACGAAAATTTTGAAAAAGAAGCCGAACGCGAACAGACCATTATTGGGCCACACCGGGACGAAGTTGTATTTTTTCTTGATGATATGGAACTCAGGAATTACGGATCACAAGGGCAGCACCGGCTGTTTTCCATGGCTCTGAAAATGGCACAGCTTTTTTACTATTCGGATGAACTGGATGATTTGCCAATTATGCTGCTTGATGATATTTTCGGCAATCTGGATCAGCAAAAAATCGATATCATCACCAAAACACTTACTAAACATTCCGGGCAAACGTTTATAACATCGGCCTCGGAGCGTCCTTTTGATGCATCGCTGTTTGGAAAAAATCAGCAAAACGCTTGGTTCACCATTTTGGATGCCGGAATAACACAAAAACACTGATATGGCCTTTGGCAGAGACCCAAAACCGATGAGTGAGCTTCTGAAGGAATTCATGAAAAAAATTCCTCAGCAGGCCGAGCTGAAGCGCGGAATGATTCTGCATCTTTGGCCGGGTGTGGTTGGAGATCAGATCAATGCTGTAACAAAAAACCTGCGGTTCGAAGGCAGCCGCCTGATTGTTACCGTAACGAATGAGGCCTGGCGGTTTGAACTGCATGCCAACCGCTTTTCAATTGCCAAAAAACTGAATGATCGTGTTCAGTCCAAAGTTGTAAAAGAAATAGTAGTGCGTACTTGAACGAAATAGTTTATTTTTCGGCTGATGGAATTTTTTAACTTCATATCGGATCGTTTTCGCAGTTTTTTTACCGGAGCATCTGAGCCTGGCCGGGATGAGTCGGGTGCAAGCAGTTTCGAAGGCCGCGAAAAAGTAATTGCATTCAGCATCGCCCTGTTTTTTGCCTTCTGTCTTTGGTTAATCGTAAACCTGAACCGGGATTTTAACGTAACCATCCAGGTGCCCATTCAGTTGACGGCCTTATCGGAGGATATGATCATCAGCAGTGAAGTGCCTTCAACCGTATCAGTAAATTTATCAGGAGAAGGATGGAAACTGATTCCTGTTTACAGAAATCCGCCCAGGCTTTTGATTAGTACGGAATCACGGCAGGTTAATTTACCCGAACAAATCCGCAATCAGATTGGAGCATTTTCTGACCTGAGCATCCAGCAGGTTGAACCCAATCAATTACAAATAGAAACTGAGCGAAAAGTATCAAAAAGAATTCCGGTACAAAATCTTACAGATATTACCTTCCGTGATCAATTTGGCCCGCTTCACGAACCGGTGATTACGCCTGACAGTGTTACCGTTACCGGGGCGGAATCAGCACTGGCTGAACTGGATGCCTGGGAAACCGAGGAGGTAGAGTTTACAAATATAAACCGCAGCCTCGAACGTGAAATTCAATTGAAACCAGGCAATCAGTTGATTACAGTAGAGCCAAAAACTGTTACACTGCAAGTGGATGTCAGCGAATTTACCGAAGCTGAGCAGCGTGTGCCGGTGCGGACGAGGAATTTGCCGGATGAACAGGCGGTAAGTTACAATCCTTCATCCATAACAATACGGTTTGATGTACCCATCGGGCAGTACTCGGAGATTCAGGATAAAAGGCTTTTTAACGCCTATGTTGATTACTCCGTAATCGAAGAAGATGATTCAGGACGAGTTGCTCCGGAGATAGAGACAGTTGAAACGGATTATAAAATACGGCTTCGGAGCTTTCAGCCGCCCAGGGTTTCCTACTTCAGGATTATCTCAGACTAATGTGGTGTAAACCATTGAATGTTGGCTTAGCCATTAGCCAAGACTTCCGAAGTCTTATGGCTTTTTGAAAAATCTATGATTCTTTTTTCTGTCTTTATCTTTTACAATATTGATGAAGACTTCGGAAGTCTCTTTCAGCAGATATTTCAAATTTTATAAAGCACTTAAACTTTATTCTGTTTCGGCAGCCACATCTTCATACCGGCTGATTACTTTTTGCAAATCTTTCGCATCGGGATAGAACGACAAAATTTTCAGCAGCACTTCATCCACCAAAATATCGGGGCATGATGCACCCGAAGTTAATGCAATTCTGAGCGGCTGCGGGTTTGAAGGCAGCCAGTTTTCGGTTATTTGAATTTCTTTCTCCCACTGATTGAAATGCCGGATCTGCTCAGATGAATCAAATTCACCGGCATCTCTCACATGGAAAGTCGGGCAGTGGTGTTCCAGAATTTCTACCAGGTGCATGGTATTCGATGAGTTGTATCCCCCGACAACTATGGCAAGATCAGGTTTGGCATCGGCCAGGGCATAGGTTGCCGACTGATTTTCGTTCGTGGCATAACAGAGGGTATCGGAGGTATCAGCAAAATGGTTGAGCACATTTTCCTCTCCAAAGCGCTCTTTTGCAGCCTCCTTCAGAATGTCCATAACCTCCTGTGTTTCGGTGGCCAGCATGGTGGTCTGGTTAATCACACCAAAATATTCAAGGTCTTTAAACGGGTTGAAGCCATCGGTGCTTTTGTGGCCAAAATATGTGTCAAAGTCGTCCAGGGGGCGTTTTTCTGTCATGATATCGGCAAGAACCCGGGCTTCTTCCGGGTTCAGAACCACCACCACCGGCGAGTGATCAGCACTGTGCGAGAAAGTAGCCCTGGTCTCTTCATGCTCGTGTTTGCCATGCACAACCAGGCTGTATCCCTTTTTGCCGAGCTGATTCCCCCGGCGCCAGACTTTTTCCACAAACGGGCAGGTGGTGTTATACTGATAGGGATCGATTCCCTTTTCCTGAAGCTGCTCCTGGATTTCCAGTGTGGTGCCGAATGCGGGTACAATCACAATGTCATCGGCAGTGAGCGTATCAAATGGAATTCGAACGGAACCATCGGTTTCAAACAGAAATTTTACCCCTTTTTCCTGTAGATCTTCATTCACCGTGGGGTTGTGAATCATTTCACTTAGCAGGTAAATATTTTTATCCGGGTTATCTTCAACAGCCCGATATGCAATATCAATGGCATTCTCCACACCGTAGCAGAAACCAAAATGGCGGGGAATTAAAAATTTTACTGAGCCAAAGTCCAGCTCGGTTGGTGACAGATCTTTTTTTCTGGGATCGGTAATCTGGTTCGCCTCTTTCACCTTTCGGATGATTGGAGACTTGTACATTACCGGGATTTCAAACTCTTTACGGGCCACTATACTTTTTTAAATAATCTTAAATTTTGGTTCAAAGATACGAAGTTCTATGGAAACACATGAAGTTGGTGAATGGTTCAAACTTTGGGATGATGATTTTGTGAAACCTTGTCACTCGAACACACAGTCACTTTATAAGAGTAACAGCTATTCATGAGGGAATTCCTTATTCTTTCGAGAATTCAGGAAAGAGTTTTCAGTCACTGAAATAGTACAAAAATACTATGCTAAAAAAAAAGGGTAACTCAATTGAAAATTACACTGGCTAAATGTCCATAGTTTTTCTAATTTTCAGGCTGTGATAAAAAATCATACTCATATCTCCTTTCATCATCGGCTCCATCATGGAAGCCACGGGCATCGTGTGCATTAAAAACTCACCTTCTGCACTCTGTATAACCCACTTATTCCAACCCAATTATTTCTTAATTTAAAATCTCTATGAGAACACTCGACTCAAATACCTCTTTACGAATTGCCGTTCAAAAAAGTGGGCGGCTCACCGATAAAACACTCAAACTGCTTGAAGGCATCGGCCTGAAGTTTGACGATTACAAAAGAAGCCTTCTTGTAAGATGTCTCAATTTTGATGTGGAACTGCTCCTTATCCGCGATGACGATATTCCCGAATATGTTGAAGACGGTGTTTGTGATCTCGGTTTTGTGGGAGCCAACGTTGTTGAAGAAGACCAGGCTGATGTAACCATCCTTCGAGGCTTAAATTACGGAGTTTGCCGGCTTTCCCTTGCGGCGCCCAAAGAAGACAAACTGAAATCAGCCGAAGATTTTAGCGGAAAAAAAATTGCAACCAGTTACCCCGGAATTACAGGCCGGTTTTTTGAATCCAGAAATATTGATGTTCAGGTCATTACCCTGTCCGGATCAGTAGAAATTGCACCCCGGCTCGAAATAGCCGATGCCATCAGCGACCTGGTATCCACCGGCGGAACACTGAAAGCCAACGGCCTTGAAGAAGTGATCAAAATTTTTGATTCCGAAACGCAACTGGTAAAAACAAACAAACCGCTCAGCAATGGAAAAAGTGAGCTGATTGAAAAAATTCTGCAGCGGATTGAAGGGTATCAAAAAGCAGCCAACAGCCGCTACATTATGATGAATGCCCCGGAAAAGGCTGTTCCGAGAATCAAGGAAATTATTCCATCACTGAAAAGCCCCACCGTTATGCCGCTGGCCGACAACGGAATGGTTGCTGTTCACACTGTAATACCGCTTACTACCTTCTGGGATGTGATGGAACAACTGAAAGAGGTCGGGGCAACCGGAATCGTAATGCTCCCGATTGAAAGTATGATTGTTTAATAAAGATTAGCATTGAGTAGCGAGTATTGAGTATCGGGAATATTGAAAGGCCGATACTCAATACTCAATACTTGATACTCAATAATCCTGAAATGAAAACATACACCTATAATTCACTAAACAAACAGGAAGTTGAGGCATTGTGCAAGAGGCCAAAGATGGATTTCAGTGAAGTCTCTGAACAGGTCCGGCCTATTTTGGATGATGTGAAAGCAAGCGGCGATGAGGCGGTGCGTTCGTGGACAAAAAAATTTGACGGTGTTGATCCGGATCCAATTCTGGTTGATCCGACAAATATCGAAATCAATCTTACTCCTGGAATTAAAAATGCCATTGACAGGGCAATGAGCAACATTTTCCGGTTTCACAGAGAGCAGCTCACTCACCCGATTGAAGTGGAAACCGAATCGGGCGTGGTATGCAGCCGTATTGCCAAACCCATTGAGCGTGTAGGGCTTTACATTCCCGGCGGCACCGCACCACTCCCATCTACAGCAATGATGCTGGGCGTGCCAGCCCTGATTGCCGGCTGCAAGACTATAGTGATGGCTACCCCGCCTGACAAAAAAGGGAATTTACCTGATTCAGTCGTTTACGTGGCTCAAAAACTTGGCATTAAACATCTGTTGAAAGCAGGTGGTGCACAGGCAATTGCTGCAATGGCCTTTGGCACCGAAACCGTTCCGAAGGTTGATAAACTTTTCGGCCCCGGAAACCAATATGTTACAGCGGCAAAAATGATTCTGCAAAACAGCGATGCCATGGTTTCCATCGATATGCCGGCTGGTCCATCGGAGGTGCTGGTGATTGCCGACGAAACCGCAGACCCGGAATTTGTGGCTGTTGACCTTCTGTCACAGGCCGAGCACGGCTCCGACAGCCAGGCCATCCTGGTGGCTACTCAAAATGCTGATATTAAGGCAATTCAAAGGCACCTGGAAATTCAGCTTGATGAATTGCCCCGGAAAGAATTTGCTTCAGAAGCGATCTCAAAGAGTTTTATTTTGATTGTTGATGATTCCGAAGCGGCAATGGAATTTTCAAACCGGTACGCTCCTGAGCATCTCATCATCAACACGAAAGATGCGGATGAACTGGCGGAAAAAGTGATCAATGCCGGGTCCGTCTTCATCGGGCCGTGGACACCGGAAAGTATGGGAGATTACGCCTCGGGTACCAATCACACCCTGCCAACTTACGGCTACGCTCGCATGTACAGCGGCGTATCGCTCCACAGCTTCCAGAAATTTATTACGATGCAAAAAATTTCTGAGGAAGGGTTGAAAAACCTCGGGCCTGCTGTTGAAACCCTTGCCGATCTTGAAGGGCTGGATGCACACCGGAATGCCGTCCGTTTGCGGCTGAAAAAGCTGGAAGAAAGAGGGCAGGTGAGATGACAGAAAACAGTCAAAATAAAGCAGAAACAATCCCCTCTCGAGAGGGGAAATGTGAAAGAGCGTTTAGCGATTTCACAAGGGGTGTGTTCTTGTGTCTTCCATATTTCTCAAGTTTGCATTTCAACAATAAATTAGTGTACGCAAAATATTAGAAGAGGACTTACCAATAAATGAATATTGAATCTCTGGTTCGCGAAAATATCAGAAAATTAAAACCCTACCGTAGTGCACGGGATGATTTTGAAAAAGGCCTGCTGCTCGATGCTAACGAAAATAGTCTCGGCTCGGTTGTCCGGAATTCGCTGGATCTGCATCGGTATCCCACACCAGCTCACAATCAGCTCAGAAATAAAATTGCAAAATGGCGGCAGATTGAATTTGAAAACATTTTTCTCGGCGTGGGAAGTGATGAACCGATCGACCTGTTGATGCGGATTTTTTGTGAACCGGGAAAAGATGCCATCATAACCACGCCGCCAACCTACGGAATGTACAAGGTAGCCGCTGATATCAATAATGTTGCGGTGAAAGAAGTACTTCTTACAGAAAAATTTCAGTTACGTGCTGATGAAATTTTGAACGCCGCTGATGAGAATTCCAAAATTCT
>SLPZ01000134.1 GCA_007131725.1 Balneolaceae bacterium | reverse complement strand
ATTTATGAAGTATTTATTTATCCCTGCTATATCTGCATTTTTACTTGTTTTTTTAACAGCCACAGGTTGTGAAAACGAAATTGAGCTCACTGAAATGAACGAATATATTTACACAGGATCTTTTACAGGAGAGGGGAGTAAAGGCCTTCAGGTATTTGAATTTGACAGAGTTACCGGAATGATGAGAGAAATTCAGGTGATTGACGATCGTGAAGGCCCGAATTTTCAGGCAATTCATCCCAGCGGTCATTTCCTGTATTCTGTGAGTGATGACCGTTTTACGGATGATGAACCGTACGGAACTATTTCGGCCTATAAAATTGACCGCGATACCGGAATGCTGGAGCTGATAAATGAACAGTCGGTGATGGGCAGGGGAACTGCTCATGTTAGTGTGGATCCGGAAGGCGGGTTTGCATTCGTGTCTAATTACAGTGAAGGTAACCTGGCGGTTTACCGGATTAATGAAGACGGCAGTTCATCCGAAGCGACAGATGTGGTGCAGCATGAGGGCAGCAGCATAAACCCAGACCGGCAGCAGAGGCCGCATGTTCATTCAATCATTCCGTCACCCGATGGGAGATTTATTTATGTTTCTGACCTGGGTATCGATAAAATTAAAATCTATGAACTGGACAGAGAATCCGGCACTCTTTCTCCCGCTGAAACCCCCTCGTTCGAAAATGAACCGGGGTCCGGCCCGCGCCATTTTACCATTCATCCAAACGGGGAATTTGCCTATTCTGTGGAAGAACTCTCAGTAACCGTTGCTGCACTTCAAATAGACAAAGATACCGGCGCACTTGAACAATTTCAGCGGCTAAGCCTGTTGCCTGAAGATATAGAAAGAGATGACAGTATGACTGCCGCAGATATTCATATTTCACCAGATGGCAACTTTTTATATGCATCAGTAAGGGGAGAAGATATCATTTCCATTTTTGAGATTGATCAGGATACGGGAGAGTTGACTGAAGCCGGTCATGAATCAACTATCGGCGGACATCCCCGAAATTTCATGATCGACGAGAAGGGTGAATTTCTCCTGGTTGCCAATCGTGACAACAATCATGTTTTGGTATTTAAAAGAGATCAGAAAACCGGGATGATTGAATTTACCGGATCGGAGGCTGAGGTGCCCGTTGCAGTTTGCGTAACACAATTAATTGTTGAGGATGAATGAGATAGTGATGTATATTTTCTGAAAGCAATCACTCGTTTAATTGAATGTTGTGATTATCACTGATGTTCTTATATATAGGATCAACAATAAATAAATCGTTATAGCTTATGAAAAGCAGAAATTTAATAGCGCTGATATTTTTCCTGTCAATGATAGTGGCGGCCTGTGGTGATGAAAGGCCGGATGTGGATCATGAGCCTCCCGTTCCCCAGGATGAAATCGGAATAACTGAACAGCAGGCTGCACTGGGTGATATCACCGAAGAGGAGATCGATAAATTTGCAGAAGCTATTATTCGGGCAGAAGAGGAATGGACTGATGCGGACCGGGAATTTTCTGAAATGGAACCGATCATTCACGAGGTAGGCCTGAGTCTCGATCGCTTTATCGAAATTCAGAACAGGGTTGAGCAGGAACCAGAACTTCGTTCAATTTTTGAAGAACGTCTCGAAGAGAAGCGTGAGGATTGAGGGTTGATATAAATTTATCCCGCTCCGCCGGAAGCACCACCTCCGGCAGAACCTGCCGATGCTCCGGTACCTCCTGAAGTTCCTCCGAATGATGTAGTCCCGCTTGCTGCAAGGGTAGAGAGTGAAGAAGCAACCGTTGCAGGAGTTTGACTCGAACCTGCTGTCAGAACAATCCAGGGAATGACAAAATGTGATTCACCCGAAGTGTGCTCAAACATATTTTTAATCTGATTTTCAGACAGGCCAAGTGCTGTGGCATAAATAAAATGAAGATCGAGTAATTCCATCCGGAGAGTTCGTCTGTCAGCTTGTTTCAATCCGTTCATGTAGGCTTTCCACCTCTGGTATTTCTCCTCTCCGGCTTTGGTTCTTCGAACTATAAAAACTGAAAAAACGAGCATAAGTGAAGTTATAATAATGCCTAAAATTGCAAAATTTGTTCCCATGATTAACATGTAGATTGCAGCTAATACCAGCAATAATTGTATAATTAAATTTATAACCATCCCCTTGTAACTTATTTTGTCAACCCAGTTTTGGGTGTCATACACCGATTTGATCTCTTTTTTCCAGTTACCGTACCATTTATAAACTTCTGTTTTGCTGGTATCAAAAAGTTTATCGAGAGTGTCTTTGTTTTCTGCTATTCGTTTTTCTGCAAAGGTTATGATCATTATTTCCCAGTCAGGCAGATTATCTTCAGAAGTTTGATCTGTCCGCTGAATCCGGAACTTTGTGCTGCTATCTGAAAACCAACTGCTTTTTTCTTCGGGCGGCTCTTCATGAATGGTAAACCAGCCACGGCGGGCAAGATCAAATAGTGATGCGAGCAGATGCTGCCCTGACAACATTCCGTGGTACATCAATTTACCAATCAATGCAGGTGGAGTATCATCGGGTAGAACAACTGTTGGCTTTGTTGAGATGGTTTTTGTGGTAAACCGCTTACCATATTTTTGATATAGAAAAATGAACAGACCGATGCTCAACACCGAAATCAAAAGTGTTACCCCTTTTGTAATAGAAGCATAAAATGCATCTCGTTCTGCCTGTTCTTCCAATTGAATTGCATATTCAGTTTCTTCATCAAGTACAGACTGAAGTGTAAGCGATGGATCCGTTAAAAGAGAAGCGGATTTATCAAAAACAGAAACCGGAAATAGAGTTCGCACCTGTACCGATTGATTTCTTGGAATATTTTGTGCCTGGATATTAAAAATGCCTTCTTCTGTTTCTATCTCTATATTTTCTGCTCCCCGGGACCAGGCATACAACGAATCAGGTGAGACGGTTTCGGGCAGGATTATTTGGATCTGAAATTCATCGGTTGATTTATCCCGTCCTTTAGCAAGATAGTTCCAGAAAAATTCACTCCAGTCCGGACCACTCACAATGGCGCCTTCAAGATCATAAGCTATTGAAAAAGTGCGGCTTGTATTTTCAGCATTGTAATGCCATTTGATAACCACGGCCCGTTCGCTTTCCGAAACGCTGAAAGTTCCGGGTTCCTCGCTGTTATCGTTAATGTAATCAGTACCGTCTTCGAATACACGTATGTTTTTGATCTCAGTAAAGCCTTCTTTAGGCAGACGATAATCGGCCCAGCTAAAGGCCCCTTCAAAATGATAAGTACGATGTTCTGTTATACTTATAATTCCTGCTTCGGTAATCTTTATCTCCACAGATATTTCCGGGATGGAGTAATCAGAAGCAATTAAAATATTGCTGCTAAGAAAAGCGAAAACAACAAGAAAAGTTAAAAATCTGCACATAAATTTTTAATCATCAATTAAAACAGAAGTGTTTAGATTAGGGCTGAGGTCATAACTATAGGACTTCTATCACACTTCTATTTTAATGAAGATAAGCTGAAAATGCTATGCCAATATTATGGCGCAGTTCAGGTTATGATATTTGCCTGAATTCTGCTTTAAAATAGGTAAAATAGACGGAGGTATCTCCCTGTATATCGGAATGAGTTCCGAACATCAGCCAAATATTGCCATTGCTGTCGGCGGTTACGGCATCATGGTCGGATCTTGTGCGAACCTCCTGAATTTCAAACTGGCGCGGTTCATTGCATGATCTGGAATTGGTAATATCGCTGATAACAGATTCATTAAGCCAATTTTGGGGATTACTAAAATATTGAATGTTTAGCAGTGCTGTTGGCCCAAATTGTATAATATTTGTTGTATCTGGCTGCACTACGTGTGAGCGGGCAATAATGTATTGATCTTCTCCTGCAGGCTCACCAATATCGGCACATCCGGCAGGCACATCAGTTGCAAAACGGATGGTATATCGCACATCGTAGGGTGCAAATGGTACGAGATTTTCGACATGAAGGCGGTACAGAATTTTGAAATTTTCGGGATGGTTTAATGCACTTGCAAAATGAGCATTTCCCGACTCGTTAAGGCCGGACGGTAGAGAGGTGTAGTCTGATTGAAGCTCCGTTTGTGCCTTTTCAGGATCGGTAAAATGGGCATAGAAGACTTCCCAATTATGATCAGACTGAGTAAAATTATATTCAAAAGTGACGGTTTCAGGATCTGGTTCCAAAACATCACATGAAAAAAGTAAAAAAGGAATTATTAGGACAGCTAAAAAAAGATGATAATAAATTATTTTTGATGAGCTATATCTGTCAGATAGATGAGTTAATTTTTTATTTTTGTTTATCATATGTGTCACATAAAAAATATTATTATTCACAATATATTCATCATAAACGATCTAAAAAGAAAATCATTTTGTAACAGATAATGAGAATAAAAATCTTTTTATCAAGAAATCCTGGTTTTTGTGATATGAAAAGCAAAGCCCCAAAAAATTGAGGCTATTAAGAGAAATCAGGTCATTTTACAGTTTCACCTTTCTTCAACCGGTACCCAGTCTTTATTTTTTTCAGCAACATAAAGTGCGCGCGGACGGATCAGGCGGTTGTTGGCTTTTTGCTCGAAAAAGTGTGCTGTCCATCCTGCCACCCGGCTCATTGCAAAAATACATGTGTAAAGATCCGGCTGAATTCCCATAGAGTAGTACACAGTTGCCGAAAAGAAATCGACATTCGGATCAATGTTTTTCTCATCTTTCATGGTTTTTACCATCGCTTCCGACCACTTGTAGAGGTACTCGTGTCCGGTTTCTTCAGAAAGTTCCTTCGACATTTTTCTGAGATGCACGGCTCGCGGGTCGAACACTTTATATACCCTGTGTCCAAAGCCCATAATTTTTTCTTTATTCTCCAGCTTCTCTTTGGTAAATGCAATGGGATCGGCAACTTCATCTTGTTCTTTCAGGGTAAGCAATGTATTCATCACAGCGGTGTTGGCGCCACCATGCAACGGTCCTTTTAATGCACCAATAGCTCCGGTAACGGCAGAAAACATATCCGATTCGGTTGCGCAAATGGTTCGGCAGGTAAATGTGGAGGCGTTCATGCCATGCTCGGCGTGAATTACCAGGCAAAGATCCATTGTTCGTTCTGCTGCCTGTCCGGGTTTTTCACCGTTCAGCATATAAAGAAAATTATATGCGGTGCTGCCGATTTTAAGCGGAGCAACAATTTCTTTCCCTTTGCGGGCTCTGTCAAATGCCGCAATAATGGTTGGAATCTTTGCAGTTATAGCAATAGCATTTTCGGTATCATTTGCTTCACTGTCCTGAAAATCGGCCAGCATGGATACGGAAGTTCGAAGAACTGACATCGGCTCAGCCTTTTTATTGGTAGTTTTAATGTAGTTTAAAACAGGTTCAGGCAAATTCCGTTTAGAGCGGAGCTTTTGGTTTAGTTCATCCAATTCTTTTTTGTTGGGCAGCCTGTCATTCCATAATAAAAAACAGAGCTCCTCAAAAGTTGCATTTTCAGCCAGTGTTTCAATATGATAGCCGGAAAAAATCAGCTCCCCGGTTTTCCCATCGATCGAACTTTTGGTTGTTGAGAATGCAACTATGCCGTCTAATCCTCTGTTGATGTGTGGATATTCACTTACGTCGATATTGTTTATTTTTTGCTCCGCCATTTTGTTTATAAAATTGTGTTTTAATTAGCAGTTAAAGTTCAGGTTGATATATTGCCGGTTTCATCCGGGTTAGTGTTAGGAAACAGTGATCCTTTACAGTTTTATTCAGTGCTAAATATTTTAAACTTTGCAAAATACAAAAGACAGTACGAATATTGAAGAAATAACATAGGCTATTTAAAAAATCAGCCATTATCATTTAATGATTTCGCTTCGTTCCAAAGTGCATCCATCTCTTCAAGTGTGCTGTCTGTAATCGAGATATTGTTTTCATCCAGTTTCTTTTCAATGTATTTAAATCGTTCTTCAAACTTTCTGTTTGCCCTTCTTATGGCATCTTCAGCGCTGAGATTTAACAGGCGTCCCACATTCACAAGACTGAAAAGCAAATCGCCAAATTCATCCTGCTGTTCTGATTTATTTTGTTTTGAAACCGATTCACGCCACTCGTCGATTTCTTCATTCAGCTTTTCCCAGGCAAGCTGCCACTCGGCCCAGTCGAAACCCACATTTGCGGCTTTCTCCTGCATTCGCTGGGCCTTAATCAACCCGGGTAAATGTTTTGGGATACCATCCAAAATGGAACTTTTGCCTTCTTTTAATTTGATGGATTCCCAGTTGGATGCCACCTCTTCATCTGAACCGGCACTTACATCAGAGAAAACGTGAGGATGACGCCGAATTAATTTTTCCGATATTCCACTTATAACATCTTCGATAGAAAAATGTCCATTTTCAGATGCCATTTTGCTGTGAAAAATTACATGCAGTAATAAATCTCCAAGCTCTTTCGAAAGTTCTTCATAATTTTTTTGATCGATGGCTTCAACTGCTTCATACGCCTCTTCAATCAGGTTGTTTTTGATAGAATCATGAGTCTGTTTTCTATCCCAGGGACACTCTTTTCTGAGTATAGCAATCAATTCTACGAGATCTTCAAATTTACCAGAAGGTTTCATGTTCAATTTAACAGTTGGCGGTTTAATTTTGTTCAGATGAAAGGTAATTAATTCGGATAAGTTTTGTTTGTATAATGAGAGTTAAGATGGCCAACTCAATCCACCCCGAGTATGATGTTGCTGAAAATGCGATGCATTTTTTCGTGGTTAGTGGATTCCTCGTCTGCCGGCTGCATTTGTCCGGCTGACGAATATTGGTTCATGGATTTCGAAATTGGAAAATCGTTTTAAGATCATCTTGGAAGTTAACCGCAGAGTGATACGCAGAGGAGTTCGCAGAGTGTCGCGGAGGTTTTTTTGGCGATCCAGAATCAGAGGCTGATCACAACCTTTCTCAAAAAACAGAAGGTGTATTCAGCCGGATGGTAAATTCTTCATCCCGAAAGCTTCCGGGGATGTGCTCTTCTTTGAACTTAGTGCTGCACTGATCCAGGTCAATAAGCTTGGGAAGGCCTTCAGGCATCATATCTGCCGACTCTTGGATGCTAAACAGGTCGATGCCGGCTACATCAAATCCTTTACGTAAAGCTTCGGCCAGCTTTGGCAGCGGAATGGGAACGGGTTTGCCGGTTCTTGTATCTTCCCCGAGATTTGAGATCAGCAGCACGGGCTGTGATGGCATATCTAAAATCTGCTTTTTTTCGATTACAATCTGCTGCCCGTCAGTCCGGATCAGTGATTTTTGAAACCCGTTCACCGCAATGGTTGAAATTCCCTCATCTGCAAAAAGGGCAACCAGCCGGTGGTTCAACTCCTTAACGGCACGGATTTGAGCATCTTCCCGCATCACCCCGGTTTGGATAATCCGATCGGTGTACTCACTGTCTCCGTGCAAGACAATACCCCGTTTTTCTTTACGGGCAAGTGCTCGGGCAAAAGCTGTCAGAAACATTGCATTGTCGAGGTTTTCGTAATCAAGTACTGCGATAAAATCCATGATCTATCTATTTTTCAAGTCATCTGAAATAATACCATACGGCAGCAGATGCTGTGCAAAATGGCTCGATATTGACTGGTCTTTATGATACAGCTTCACAACTTCATCCGGCATAAATTCATTCAGTACCTGGCGGCATGAACCGCAGGGGCTGCAAAATTCACTTTTGGGGGCATGAACGTGAACAGTTCGAAAAGTTCGTATACCATGAGCGATGGCCCTGGCCACGGCAACCCTTTCGGCACAAAGGCCGAGGCTCCAGGAGGAGACTTCCACGTTCACTCCGGCAATAAATCCGCCCTCCACCTCCAGTAATGCTGACACGGGAAAATCTGAATGTGTAGTCACGGCAGACCTGCACAGCTCTTTCAGTTTTTTGGGAATGTTAGACAACACCGGTATCACCGGGTTAAAAAACCTCACTTCATCAGGCAGTTTTTTTATCGGTTTGAGGCCAAATTCGTCAATCCAGTATGCCTGCAATTCAGAAAACGGTTCAGGCTGAAAAAAAGAGGCCGGCTGGTCTCCTACTCCAAGGCAACTGCAAACGGCCGCACGTATGGCTGAGATGGTGAGCGGGTAAGAGATATTTTCAATCCTGACACCGGGATAAAATATGCCGGATTCACCTTCGATCAGGCAGGTTTCTTTGATGCCTGAATAGGGAGAATAACTGGTCAATTTTGGAGTTTCTGCTTTGCTCAACGGTTTATGCTTTTCATTACGGCATCGGCAATGTTCGCCCTGATTTCCCTGATGTTGCTGCCAAAACTGCGGTTCGGATACGCACGGTTAGTTAGCAGGATAATGGCAATATCTTCATCGGGGTCCATCCAGATGCTTGTGCCTGTAAACCCAAGGTGCCCGAACGTGTTTGGCCCGGTGAGGGTTCCGGCTGAACTCACAAAATCCTCATCCTGGTCTTCATTTTCGCTTTTGCGGTCAAAGCCCAATCCACGATGATTTATCGGGGATTGATGGCTGGTAAACAGTTCGATAGTTTCCGGGCTCAGGTATCGTTGGCCGCCATAAATTCCGTCATTCATCAGCATGTAAGCAAATTTTGCCAGGTCCTGTACGGAAGAAAACAGCCCGGCATGGCCCGAGACCCCATCCATCCAGAATGCCCGTTCATCATGTACATACTGATGAACAAGTCCGCGATGAAATACCGCATCAATTTCGGTGGGAGGGATGCGGTTTGCAATGGAACTGCCTCCCTGTTTCGGGTTAAACCAGGTTGAGCCCAAACCCATCGGCCGGTAAAACTCATCACGCATAAATTGGTCAATCCGCTTTCCGCTCACAATATCAATAATTTCACCCAGCAGAATGAAGCCGAGGTCGCTGTACACATATTTTTCGCCGGGCGGATTGATCAGGGGTTCGTTCCGCACAGCCCGAAGTATTTCTGCCCGGGTCCGGTAAATATCCACATAATTCCTGTAGGCAGGCAGTCCCGAGGTGTGCAGCAGCAGTTGCCGGATGGTGATTTGCTGTTTATCGGCCGTTCTGAACTCTTCGATGTAATTTGCCACAGGATCATCAAGTGAAATAAGATTGTCATCCACCAGCTTCATGATCCCCAGCGTGGTTGCCATTATTTTTGTGATGGAGGCGAGGTCGTAAATATCATTGCCCTGCACCGCGTGGGTTTTAAAATAGTCGTGATAGCCGTAACCCTGCTCCCAGATCAGCGAGCCGTTTCTCATCACTCCGACAACACCTCCGGGAAATACCGAATCATTGATGGCTTCCTGCATAATCATATCGATATTCAGCAGCGAGTCGGTGTTCATAGCCACAGCTTCCGGCCTGTCGTGGCGCACCACGGATTGTTCAATTTTCAGCCCGTCGCCGATGTCGTACATTCCGGGAATATTGCCGGGGAAAGTCCCCTGAATTTTTGAAGCTCCGAACAGAGAAGGCACGGTTTGACGCACCTGGCTGCCGTCGGATGCCCATGCCAGCAGATGAACATTGGTTTTCGGCAGATCGCGCACCACATAGGGATTTCCAAATGCCAGCAGCGCGTTTGGATTTTCGAGTTCAGTCACTTTTTTCAGAATTTCAAGCTGCTTTTCCGGCATCTGGATAGGATGATACGATCGAACCATGATAAATGACCCGATCACGATCAGGTCTGCGCGGCGTGCTTCGCGAAGAAGTGCTTCCGTTTCTTCGTCAGTGGTTCTGTCATCAATTGCATGATGTCGCACATTCGGATGATATCTCCGCATTTCACGAGCCAGGACAGCGGCCGAGGGATGCACATTTCCATCAGAAACCGATACAAGCAGCACGTTTGGAAAATCAATTTCTCTAACAGGTATGATGTCCCGGTTATTCTTCAGAACAGTAACCGATTCTCTCGCAATTCGTTCAGCGATGGTTTGAAATTGCGGTGTATTTATTTTGTGGCTCAGTTTATCCAGGTCGACGAAGCGGTTCTGAAATACCCGGTGCATTTTTTTGAGTTCAAGAATTTTCCGAACCGACTGATCGATGCGTCCCTCACTGACCCGCCCGGTTTCAACGGCGGTTTTCAGTTCATGGATAGCTGTTTTTTCATCCGGGCTGATAAGCATCAGGTCGGCGCCTGCCAGCAGTGCCATCACAACAGCCTCTCCGGGAGAGTAGTGATCGGTGATTCCCCTCATTTCAAGCCCGTCGGTGATGATTAATCCGTCAAATCCAAGCGAATCCACAAGAATCCGGTTCAGGATCGATTCGTCAAGAGTTCCGGGCAGATCAATATTTTCACTTACATTGGGAAAGGCGATATGGGCGCTCATCACACTTCGCATTCCGCGGTTGATGGCATTGCGAAAAGGAACCAGTTCCAGGGTATCGAGCCGGGCGTAATCGTGAGGGATGGTTGGCAGGGCGAGATGAGAATCTACGTCCGTATCGCCGTGGCCGGGGAAGTGTTTTCCAGTGGCCATAACGCCCTCGTGCTCAACACCTTCCATAAAACGAATCCCGTATTCCGATACCATGGCGGGATCGGCGCCATAAGAACGCACGTTGATGACCGGATTTTCGGGATTGTTGTTCACATCCAGAACCGGTGCAAAAATCTGGTGCACACCGAGGGCTCTTGCTTCATAAGCGGTAATTCTGCCGGTCAGGTAGGCATTGAACGGATTGCCGGTTGCAGCCACACCCATGGCCGGGGTAAAACGGGTTGCACTTCTTACACGCATCGCGGCGCCGAATTCCATGTCTTGGGTAATCCAGAGAGGAATTTTCGAAATTCGCTGAAGCTTGTTGTTCATAACAGCCTGGTCGTAAACATCCCCGCTTGAAAAGATGATACCCCCGATGTGGTACTCTTCAATCAACCTCTTTAGCCTCATCAAATCGGGTTCGCGATCGTTGGTAAAACGGCCGTAAGCGCGGGAAATAAAGAGCTGTCCGATTTTTTCATCCAGCGTCATTTCAGCCAGCAGCGAGTCGATTTCAACATGGTCTACATCATCATAATAAACACGCGGTGGCCGCTCCTCTTCGGCTTCGATATGAAATTCATAAACAGGCGGTTCCGGTGCCGGTTCGGTAGTTCTGCAGGATTGCAGAAAGGCTGCCAGAAAAAGAATTGTGATGAGCGGAAGTGCTGTGATCGAGGATAAAGTTATTTTGGTATGGATAAATTTCATAAAAGTCATTTTTGGTTGCTTCAAAAAAACAAGGCTAAATCAGTTTTTGGGCAGAAGCCTCATGGTTTGATAACTGGTTTGCTGGAAGAAAGTGCTATCATGATAAATATAGCGGTAACGGCCTTCAAGCCACAAATTGGTTTGGTCGCCGTAATTTGCCGACAGCGGATTCCCGGACTGGCCGGTGGGCAGCACCGACAAACTACGCTCCGGACTTGAAAAATCGACAATTCTGCGGATGGTTGCACCCATTTCCATTTCAAACGGCCGGTGCCAGCTATACTGGCTTTTATTGATCGACATGGCATGGCCGATACCGGGATAAGGGCCTTTGTTGAAAAGATTATTAACAATAGTAGTGAAAATACGGGGTGCCGAAGGATCATCACTGAATTCACCCAGCAGGGGCGGCCTGAGAGTCAGCGTATTCAGGTTTTCCCATCTCCATTCATAAGTTTCCGGCCCGAACCGCTCTTCCAGTTCCTCTAAAGTTTGAAGCATGCTCATGCGTACGATGTCTGCCCGGGTCTCCACTTCCGGGGTGTCCTGGATGTTGAAAAAAGAGCTGTCTTCTTGAAGCATACGTGACACAATCATCACGGGCAGATGTTCAAGCCGGATGAGTGCAAAATAGGCTTCATCACCGAGTTCGTCTTTGAGGGTATTTTCAGCCAGGTTCATAAAAAACAGGTCAAAAATGGATGCTGCTGTGGATGCAGGCTGGAATTCATAGTCCCAGTTTGCCAGGTAAGGGAGAGCTTCCCCGAAAATTTCGGGATTTTCTGCACCCCGTAAAATCGGCAGTATTATTTCAGTAATCTCCCTGGCATGTTCCGAATAAACATCCACCTGCATTCCCTGCATCCATTCCAGGGAGAGGCTGTTGGGAATATTAAGCAACTGCTCAATGCGCATAATCCTTGAAGGAGACTCCCAGAACGTGGCAATGTAGTGGGGGTAGGTGTCATCATGCAGCTTATTATTGGCATGGGCCACAAAACCGGTTTCGGGATTGATCTGGTGGGGGAGTTCATCGAACGGGATATCATTTTGCCACCGGTAGGCCGGATCCCAGCCTCTTCGGAATGTGAGCGGATCAAACTCCCTGACCGGAAGTGATGCCGCCGAGAAAACTGCGATATTGTCATCGGCATCGGCATAGGTGAAATTCATGGCCGGACTCTCGAACATTCGCAGGGCCTCCTGAAATTCGCCGATTGATTTGGCGCGATTCATTTTGTAGAGAGCCCATAGCTCCTGGCTCACATCATGGCCTTTCCACCTCAGGGTAACGGCGTTGCCTGACAGCAATTCTCCGGAAGGGTGTATCTCCGATATTTCCGGTCCGTTTTGTGTACTTTTCACAACATGCAGTTTGTCGTCCCCGTCTTTAACACGGATAATCTCATTTCTTTTTTCAAATTCACGGACAGTTACCGGCACCGAGGTGCTGTCTGAAATATACTGCCGCGGGTTATCCGGGTTGATCTGTTCAAGGAAGAAATCGGTGTCGTCAGCCATCATGTTGGTCATAGACCAGGCAACCTTTCTGTTCTGCCCCAGCACTACAAATGGCGCCCCGGGTAAGGTGGCACCCGCGATATGGTGATCGGGTGTGTGATAGAAAACCTCGAACCAGAAACCGGGAATGCTGAGGCCCATGTGCGGGTCTCCGGCCAGAAGGGGCAGGCCGGATTCGGTTCTGCTTCCATTCACCGCCCATGCATTGCTGCCAAAAGGATATCCCTGTCTGCCCTGAATCTCACGAAGATTCAATTCCCGATCCAGGAAAGCGATGGATTCCTTTCCGGCGGCTCTAAATAACTCTCCGGCTGCGGTTACCGGATACTCGTCTTCATAAACGGGAACGATCTGCCTGTAATAAAACGGATCGAGTACGGTAGAGATGTATGCGAAACTCAGCTCACTCAGCCAGTGCACGTTCTGATCCCATGCCATCAGTCGCGAAAGTGCGATTGAATGTCTGGGTGTCCATTCAATCGGATCAACACTTAACAGAGTAAATTCAAGCGGCAGATTGTTTCTGTTCAGGTCAACAAAATGGTTCACGCCATCGGCATAACGCTGCAAAATGTGCAGGAGTGAATCCGGAGCCTCGCTTTCTATTCGTCCGGCAGTTTCCCAGAAACCGATGGTGCGCTGATGGATATCGTAGGGGACAAGTTCTTCTCCCAGGAATTCTGCAAAGCGTCCTTCAGAGGAAATTTGTGATAGAGTCATCTGCCAGAGCCGCTCCTGCGCATGAATATAGCCGATGGTAAAATAGAGGTCATCTTCATTTGAAGCGTAAATGTATGGAGTTCCGTATGGGTCCCAGTGGATATCCACGCTCTCATTCAGTCCATTCAGCGTGATCGTTGTATCATACGAGGGCAGTGTTTTGTAGAAGGTCCAGTACACACCGAAAGCAGCAATTCCAATCAAAAGAATCAAAAGAAAAAAAACAGTTTTAAAAATGGTCCTCATCGATCGGGGTAAATTTTATGCTAAAAGAGTGAACTTTTACAGATTCGCAATAGCCGAATATCTGTGAAATTTTTGATTCCAAAAAATGGAATGCTGAAAATGATATATTTCATTGAAAAATCGTAACAAAATACATACTCTCACAACCGAAAGGAATGATAATCAAAAGAAAAGATTGGAGCAGGCATGAGTGACATTAAAAAAGTAGCTGTTATTGGCGGCGGAACCATGGGAAATGGCATTGCCCATGTTTTTGCGATGAGCGGATTTAATGTAAAACTGGTGGAGACCAGGCGTGAACTGGCCGATAAGGCCTTGAATACCATTAGCAAAAATCTGACGCGGATGGTAACCAAAGAGAAAATTACCGAGAAACAAAAAGAAGAAACACTGCTCCGTATTCAGGCCGAATTGAACCTGGCTGACGCGGTAAAGGATGTTGGCTTGGTGGTTGAAGCGGTGCCCGAAAATTTTGAGATCAAAAAGAGAATATTTACGGAAATTGACCGGCACGCGCCCGAAAATGCCATTCTGGCGACCAATACATCCTCAATTTCAATCACAAAACTGGCTGCTGTTACCGGCCGGCCGGATCGTTTTATCGGGATGCATTTCTTCAACCCGGTTCCGGTGATGAAATTGGTTGAGGTGATTCAGGGGCTGGACACCGACGCTGAGGTGACTCAAACAATCACTGATATTTCTGAAAAGCTTGGAAAAATTCCGGTTCAGGCAAATGACTTTCCAGGATTTGTTTCGAACCGTGTGCTGATGCCGATGATTAATGAAGCCATCTATTGTGTGTATGAAGGAGTGGCCGAACCCAAAGCGGTTGACAATGTGATGAAACTTGGAATGGCGCATCCGATGGGGCCGCTGCGGCTGGCGGACTTTGTGGGACTTGATGTCTGCCTCGATATTCTGAATGTATTGTATGATGGATTTAAAGACCCGAAATACAGACCATGCCCGCTTCTGGTGAAAATGGTGGATGCCGGAAAACTGGGAGACAAAACCGGCGAGGGTTTTTTTAAGTATGATACGTGAGAAGGCAGAAGTGAGACGGCAGAAGGCAGAAGTGAAATGGAAAAAGGGCAGTGGTATATCTCGATACTCACTACTCAATACTCAAAAATAAAAATATGATTGACCTGCGAAGTGACACAGTAACTAAACCCACCCCCGGAATTCTGAAGGCGATGGCTGAAGCAGAAGTGGGGGATGATGTATTTTCGGAAGACCCGACAGCCAATGCATTCGAAAAGCGAATGGCGGAGATGTTCGGGATGGAGGCGGGGCTGTTTGTCCCCAGCGGTACGATGAGCAATCAGCTATGCCTGAATGTGCTCACCCGGCCGGGAGATGAAGTCATCATCGATGAAACCGGGCATGTATTTAACTACGAATCGGGGGCAGCGGCGCATCTCTCATCCATACAACTCTATCCGCTGAAAGGGGTTCGCGGCAAGTTAACGCCAGAACTTATAAAAACAGCAATTCGCCCCAGAAACGACTGGGACCCGCACACCCGTGTCATTGCCATAGAAAACTCTACGAATAAAGGCGGGGGAGCCGTTTATACCCGCGAAGAGTTGCTGGAAATCAGTAACCTGGCTGTGAAACACGGATTTTATCTGCATCTCGATGGCGCCCGTATCTGGAATGCTATGGCGGCAGCCGGAATTGAGCCAGAATTTTTCGGCGGTGTCGCAGATACTCTTTCGATTTGTTTCAGCAAAGGCCTGGGTGCTCCCGTCGGTTCGATGATGCTGGCCGGTGCAGATGAGATCAGGCGGGCCCGACGAATGCGGAAAATGTGGGGAGGAGGGATGCGGCAAATCGGCCTTCTGGCTGCGGCCGCAGAATATGCTGTGGATCATCATCAAAAATTATTGGAAGATGATCACCGGCGGGCCAAAAAGTTTGCACAAGCGGTTGCCAAGCATCCGGCCTTCAATGTCGATCTCGAATCGGTGGAGACAAATATCGTTCTCTTTGATGTGAATGAGGGAACGGCTGAAGAAACCCTTCAAAAATTTTCGGAAGCGGGGATCGGGCTGGTACCCTTTGGCCCAAAAACCATACGTGCAACCTTCCACTTTCAGGTGAATGATGACGATCTGGATGAAGTGATGAAAGGTTTGGATAACTTTTGAGCCATTGTGATAAACCAGGAGGCTCTAATCTAATCAAAAAGGGAATAGCGCAAACGTCTCGTTTGTGCCTCTGTGATCGGATAAACAGAATGTTTGCGCCAGTTCCAGAATGGCACACAATTCTTCCTGCAGCCGAAAAGTACAGAACTTTCTCAGGCTATATGATTAAAAAAGGCGCATACTTGTTATCAAATATGCGCCTTAAATGTGATAAAATTACAATGTCCGATAATCAACAGAACTGAATTCCGGAGTTATCCAAGCCGGGTTCGTACCGGCCGCCAGTTTTTCACTTTATGAGCTTTGTAAATCTCGGTAACGAGCTGATTTACATTGGCAGCTTCGTTGGCAGTGATTAAGGGCAGATTTTCTTCACCGCTGACAGCATCGAAGAATAGCTCGATTGGATGTTTGTAATCATCCGGCAAGTCGGTAAATGGCTCAGATGGACTGATATCCTGTTCTGGGATGCGAAGGTATAGCTGATTATCAGTCACACGGGCATGCCCTTTTGTACCGGATACCTCAATCTGGTTCGGGTTTACGTGATCGACCCATCCGCCGGCAACGGTTGCAACGGCACCGGATTGGAAAGTAACCATTCCCTCACCGTATTCATCACACCCGGGATATCGCTCCAGTACCTTGTCGATGTGACCTGTACATGCTTTTGGTCGGTCACCTTCCATGAACCAGAGCAGCAGGTCAAATACGTGCGATCCCAGGTCACCAAAGGCGCCCACACCTGCCTGGTCAAGATCGGCCATCCATCGCCATTCGGTATCAAACCAGCCGCCGATGGCTCCGCTGTGAACATTGCTCAGCCTTAGGCGGGTAATTTCTCCAAGAGTTCCGTCCTGAATCAGCGATTTGATTTTTTGGTTCACACCGCTGCTTCTCATAAAGTATCCGGTTTGGAAAATTACCCCGGAACGTTCTACCATATCGGCAATTTGCGATGCTTCGCGGCCGTTCATCCCAACCGGCTTTTCAACAAACATGTGTTTTCCGGCTCGTGCGGCACCCGGTATCAGATCGGTATGAAGGTTGGTTTGTGAGCAGATAACGATACCATCCACATCCGCATCGTCATAAATCACGGAAACATCATCCACGATTTCGCCGCCGGTAACTTCCTGGCGTGCGCGGGCTGTTTCACTGCTGGGATCCCAGATATATTTGGTTTCAACGTTTTCTGCGCGTGCCATACGGTTTGCAAAATCAGGTGCGTGAATATGAGCACCGCCAACCATGGCGAGAGTAATGTTTTGCCGCCTCATTTTCTTTGAGGATTTGGCAGTAGCTGCAGAACTGAAAGCTATAGGAGAGGCTGCAAAAACGGCAGCGCCTGTGGCAAGTTGCCTCAGTGCCTGCCTTCTGGAAATTCCGGAATTAGTTTTATCAGAATAAGACATAATGTTAGTTTAGTATTTATTATTGATAAGGTTACTCACTAAAAAGATTAATTTATTTGTATAAATCTTATACCTGTAATTATACTACAAATTTATGACAGCTTCGAGAAATGAATTTTAAATGCTTGAAATTTCACTTGGTTTTACAATGAAATTGGTGGGAAGATTATCACGCAAATGGACAGCCGAAAAAAGATATGATATCTTTATTTCCTTGGTTGAAAAAGCTTGGTATAGATCTCATAGAGCAAAGTACCAGCCTGAACAACAAACTTAGTCAGAATTCTGAACTCTTTTGTTGAAAAAACTCTTTTTCGCTTTATAATCATAAAGCCAAACAGCCTGGTTTCGGGGGGAACACGCATTTTATTATTCATCAGAGCTTCTTTGCTGATTTTAAAAAGTGGAATTCCGATTTCGGAGCTAAGACCCATAAGAATAGACCTTTCTGCAAAAACACCACTGTTTTCCGAGGTGGGATTGTTCGTTAAATAAGGTTTACGTTCTAATGCAATCTTTTTGAAAGCTTTTTCGGTATATATTTCATCAGGACCAAAGTCTTCGGGCTGGTCATCGCCCAATGAAATGACAAGGCTTGGTTTCATTCCCTGAATCGTCCAAAACGATACATAGTCAATTTGGAAGGAGTTCATCAGTCCAACTCCAAACTTACGGCAGGCTGAAAAAAAATCTCCGGAAAAATTCTCTTGAATTAGTACTTTGATGATTTTCTTAAAGTCCTGTTTATAGTCAGAAATAGTAGATGGCTTTATTACTTGATCGGAAATTTTTTGACGAATGATCTTAAGAACCGAATTTTTATCAGTAAAGAGTCTTTTTTTATCTATAAACTCTTTTGCTCCAAGCTTTCTTGCATTTTTCTCAATTTCACTGGTAGCCTTTCCGGTAATAATGATGATTGGGATGTCTCTGAGAACAGTATCAATCATCAATGACTCAAGAAGTTCAATTCCAGAAATTTCGGGCATTTGTATATCGAGCAGTACAAGATGAATAATATTTTCAGTTAAAATGTCTATGCCTTCCTGGGCATTACTGGCAAAATGTAGTTTATATTCTTGCTTCAATAATGCCTTGACGATCACATGAGTCATTCGCTCGTCATCGATAATAAGAATATTTTTTTTATTCATATCGGTACATCATTGAGCCTGCAAGTGTCAATTTTCTTAATTCTTACTGATTTAGTTTTTTCGGAATTAAGCAGGATTAAAAATACTGAGCATTTCTTCAAACTTTAATCAAAATTATTGTACTGAATCAAGTTAATTTTAATTAAATCAGGATAATGCATAGAGTATTATTTTTTGATGAGTTAATCTTAATATACATTAATATTTGTTAATTTTACATACAAAAAAATTGCTGGTGAGCTGCATGCCATTTTTAAAGCCATGAAAGGCATTGGGTTATAATGGTCATGTAATTCAGGATAAACTATTTTCCAAATGAAAGTACTTTCACCGGATCAGTTTTTGCTGCAATACGTGCCGGCAGCCAGGAAGCGAGTGCGCAAAGAAATATGGTTACAGCGCCAACGATGAAAAAATCCAAAAGATGAGGTTCTACAGGCGCCGTGCTCATGTAATAATTTTCTTCGGAGAGAGGGATGATTTCATAAGTGACTTGAAGCCAATAAAACAGCAAAGAGATTCCAATGCCAATAACAAGTCCTGAGAATGCAACAAGAAGGCCTTCCAATAGAAAAATATGGCGGATTTCTTTACTCTTTGCTCCGATGGTTTTCAGGATTCCGATATCTTTTATCCGTTCAAGCACCATCATCAGCACTGTGCCGATCAGGTTGAATGCAGCCACGATGATCATTACTCCGATAACAAGAGGAATGGTTTCTTCTTGCAGGTCTACCCAGGCAAAAATATTTCTGTATCGCTGATAAATGCTTTCTACAACAAACGGGAACTGAGTTTCATCACGGATTAAACTGTAGGTTTCCTCGATTTGGTTAGTATTGGCAACATTTATTTCAATAGAGTTGGCATGGTTCCTGCCAAGGCCGAATAATGTGCGCACACTTTGAATATTTGCAAGAGCAAAGTTGTCATCAAACCGTGCAATTCCGGTTTGGTAGATTCCGGTTAGTGTGTACTGCCGTATTTCGGGAGTGTTGAACGGTGAGGGCATCCCATCGATGGTGTAGGCCGTAACCCTGTCTCCAATATCGGCCCCGATGGTTCTTGCAAGGCTGCTGCCTATGATAATTCCAGGCAATCCGCTGTCCTGAACGGTTAAATCATACTCTCCGCTAATTAGATATGTGTGCAGATTGGTGACATCGCCTGTTTCGGGAACTCCTTTTATCAGGGTGCCGCTTACATCTCTTGCGGCCTGAATCATGACCTGTCCCGTTGCAACCGGCTGTGCCTTATCTACACCGGGAATCTGGTTGATGAAGGTTTGAAGGGTATCCGCACGAAAAAGCGGATCGCCGGTGTAAGAATGAACGGTTACATGAGGTGCAAATCCGACAATTTTTTCGTTGATGGTGGATTTGAATCCATGAACGATAGATAACGCAATTAACAATCCGCCCGCACCGATAGCCACCCCGGCAATGGCCATAATCTTGATAAAAGAAAGAAACCTTGATTCTCTCTTGGTTCCTCTAAAATACTTTCCGGCAATGTACCAGGTGAATTTCACGATTCTGGGTACTGGTTACGGGTTACTTGTTGCTGGTTTCAAGGTTCATGGTTCAAGGCTCAAGGTACAGGGCTAAAGGTTCAGGATTCAAAAAAAATTAACCTGCATCCTGAATCCTGAGCCCTGTACCATGAAACCTACTCCGGTCTCATCAATGGGAAAAAGAGCACATCACGGATCGATTCGGAATTGGTCATTATCATGGCCAGGCGGTCAATCCCGATGCCTATTCCTGCCGTGGGAGGCATGCCGTATTCAATGGCTTTCAGAAAATCTTCATCAATTGTCATGGCTTCTTCATCGCCTTCGCTTCTTAAACGAGCCTGCTCTTCAAAACGTTGTCTTTGATCTACCGGATCGTTCAGCTCGCTGAAAGCATTGGCAATTTCTTTTCCGTTGCAGATGGCTTCGAACCGTTCCACAAGGCCTTCTTTTGAGCGGTGCTTTTTTGCAAGCGGGCTCATTTCAACCGGATAATCTGTGATGAATGTTGGCTGAATGAGTTTTGGCTCCACATATTCACCGAAAATTTCATCAATCAGTTTTCCTTTGCCCATTCCTTCTTCAATCTCGATATGAAGTTCTTTCGCGATAGCCCGGATCTCATCTTCGCTTTTTTGATGTAAATCGTGTCCGGTCTCTTTTTCGATGGCTTCGTACATCGGAATTCTGGGCCATGGCCGTTTGAAATCAATTTCGTGTTCGCCAACTTTCACTTTTGTTGAACCGTGCAGTGTTAAAGCCACATGTTCAATCATCTCTTCCATAAAGTTCATCATCCAGATGTAATCTTTGTACGCAACGTACAGCTCAACCTGGGTAAACTCTGGGTTGTGAAAACGGGATAGCCCCTCGTTTCTGAAATCTTTTGAAAATTCATACACGCCATCAAAACCGCCCACAATCAGCCGCTTCAGATAAAGCTCATTGGCAATTCGCAGGTACAAGTCCATGTCAAGGGCATTGTGGTGGGTGACAAATGGCTTTGCTGCCGCACCTCCATAAATCGGCTGCAGCACGGGAGTTTCCACCTCAAGATAGCCGCGTTCGTTCATGAAATCGCGCATCGCCTGTACCATTTTTGTTCTTTTGATGAACGCATCACGAACTTCGGGGTTTACAACCAGGTCCACATATCGCTGCCTGTACCTCAACTCTTTGTCACTGAATGCGTCGTAGGTAACCGTTTCTCCTTTTTCATTTTTCACTTCTTTGGGGGTTGGAAGCGGCCGCACGGTTTTCCCCAGGAAAGTAAATTCTTCGGCATGGATGGTGGTTTCACCTGTGCGGGTTTTAAAAACAAAGCCCTTAATTCCAACAAAATCACCAATATCCACAAGTTTTTTAAAAACGTTGTTATACTCATCAACCCCGACATCATCCCGTCGGATATAAATCTGGATAGTGTCTTCAGAGTCCTGCAGAGTGAAAAATGAAGCTTTTCCCATAATACGGCGAGTCATCACCCGGCCGGCTACCGAAACACGCGGGGCATCATCGGGATTCTCCGAAATAAAACTGGACTCATCAGCTAAAATTTCTCGTGCGGTGTGGGTTACATCAAAGTTGTAGGGAAAGGGATTAACACCCAGCTCTCTTAATTGATCAAGCTTTTCGAGCCGTATTTGCTGCTGTTCGCTTAACGATGGTTCAGTATTACTCATTAAAAATTGTTGGATTATTATTTTATTTCAAACTCATAAAGATAAAAAATTATGGCCGAAGTTAGCATGATAAGTTTAGCAATTGACTTCTTGTTACAAAGCCTGTTTTTACATTTCTAATAATAATCTGACATTAAAATTCTAGGATTCTTGTTGTAATCTTCGGGGTTCGTATCTTTAAGATGATTTGTACGTTAGTTTATTGAATCAAAATCAACCAAAAAGCATTGCCTGAGAAAATTTTTCATAACCATTTACCTGATGATGTAAAAGTTGCTTTTGAACTGTTCAGTTTATCAGGAATAGTGAAAGATCACGATCGAACGCAGAACATGTCAGGAGCATCGTTGCTGCGAAAAATGGCGAAACTCCATTATGGAAGCAAAATCGACGTTCGCCTGCTTAAAAACGAAAAGCCGAAAGCATTTCTGAACGGCCGTGAAATATCGGTCAGCTTTTCGCATACACAGAAAGCACTATCGGCAGTCATTTCCGAAAAGTATAATGTGGGATGCGACATCGAATCTGTTGAGCGGAGTGTTAGCCCAGGGCTGATCGATCGCATTAAAGCGGGAAAGGAACCTGATGAACTTTATTCAGAAGTTGAACCGATCCGGATCTGGACAATCAAAGAATCGGCGCTGAAGATGATTGGCACCGGGCTGCGAAAATCTATGAATAGCATCAGGGTTGAACAGGATGACGAAGAGCTTTTTACGGTTGATTTTTTTGATGGAAATCGTGCAAAAATTTGTAGTTTTAAGTATCAGGAGCATTGGATAACCGTTTGTTATCAAAAATTATAAATGTCTATAAAATTCTGATCTCATGAATATTACCGCCTATAGCCGTGAGAAAATTAAGGAGGGGCTTGAGAGAGCACAAAAACGCACCGATCAAGACCCGGAAACCGTGAGATTGCTATTTGCACCACGGAAAATTGATGATACAAATTTTAGCGAAGTCTGTGATATCTATTCTCAGATTTTGAACGAAGATTTCGATTCGGTAATCATCGTGGAATCACATCCCGGCAATGCAGAGAAAAAACTGCCGATGCCATCATTTAAATTTGTTGAAACCAGCCTCGGTATCGTTTATGCAAACGATCCCCTCAGAAACGATTTTGCCGATGAGGATGACGATTTTTTTATATCAAATGACGCATTTGATGAAGATACAAGCCTTTACGATCAACTGATGATGCTTCAGTGTGTGTTGGATAACTTTTCTGTTCTCTGTATTCAGATGACTGACGAGAGCCCGGCTATTGTAAAGGAGCTGGCATACACGATGGAAGAAATCCTTGCGTCAAAAAACGCCCTGGTTGTTTTTTGCTGTGAAATGGAAGAGAATAAATCTGAAATCCTTGAGAAGGTGGCTGAATATCAAAAAAAGCAGGATCTCAGTATTTTGATGAACTACCTGAATCAACACGATTCGCTGATTGAAGGAACCGGGACGTTTGCGGCAGGGCTGATAGTTGCCCAGAAATGGGGGTTGAAAATTCGTTTTAGTGCCCTTGAAACCAGCCTCGATCAGACTAAAAATAATCTTATTGGATTTGCCGTGATGCAGCAACAGCCCATGTTCGGATGATTGAAGATAAACCATCCGTCAGCATTATCGGCAAAGGAGCGGTGGGTTCAGCGCTGTATGGTTTTTTTTCAGAAAACGGTTTTTACATAAAATCGGAATGGAATAGCCGGTCTGGACGGATATTTCGCGAACAGAGGAGTGAGCCGCTTTATGTTGACAGAAATCTTCCGGTTTCTTCGGAGGAGCTTGGAGATCTCATTTTCATCACCACACCGGATGATGTGATTGCCGGGGTGGCAGAAAGCCTGGCCGTGTTGCCAATCAACTGGAGAGAAAAATCGGTGGTACATACCTCGGGAAATATAACTTCGTCAGTGCTCGGCCTATTAAAAAAAGAAGGTGCCTCAGTTGCGTCGATGCATCCCATTCAGACATTCCGGAAAGGTGACGGCTCCGAGCGGTTTGAACATATTTATGTGAGCCTGGAAGGGGACAAGGAACTGTGTCTTTTTCTTGAAAAAATGGTTGAGCTGATGAAAGCCCGTTCTGTTTTTTTGACTCCGGATCAAAAAAGCCAATTGCACATCGCCGCCGTTTTTTCATCGAATTATGTAACGGCGTTGATGCACAAAATGGAGAATTTTTTGATAGAGGCAGAAGTTGATGATGGAATCAAAGTACTTGAACCTCTGGTAAAACAGGTTATATCAAATATCTTTGAAAAAGGGGCAGCAGAGTCTCTTACCGGGCCCATTTCAAGGGGAGATATTGATTCGGTTCAAAAACACCTCGAATTATTGAAACACGATAAAGAATTAATCGAGCTCTATAAGAAATTGGGAGCTGAGGCACTGAAAATTGCTAAAAAAAGGAAGGCAGTCCCTGAAATCCGGTTGAAAAAATTGCAGGATATTTTTGGGAGAGGATAAGTGAGATTTACTCATTCATCTGAATCCTCATTCCAGATCGGACACACATCTGCATCAAGAATTCTCTGGTCATGTGTGGCAAGTTCAAATCCGCTGAGGATTGCTGTTGCTGTGATAAGCCTGTCGGCAGGGTCGCTGTGAAAAGATTCAGGCAGTTGGTGCTGGGTCAAAATCACGTCAAGATCAACCGGTAACACCTGAACGATCTCTTTTTGCGTGGCTGTTTTAATCCAGGCTGAAAAATCGGGTAATAATGAAATTCGGCTTTTGCGCTCCAGTATTTCGGTTTCCCAGATAGTAGTCCAGGAGATACACAATTTTTGATTAGAACCCAATCGATCCAGAGCCAGGCGTTCTGAATCTTTCAGGCTTCCGTCACCCAAAAGCCACCAAAGCCAGATATGTGTATCGAGCAAAACCATTAAGAATCCGGTTCATTTGCCTGCACAGCATGATTCCAGTCGGGGCCTGAATAATCATCAAATGCACTTTCTTCAGGTTTGATAGTAGATGCAGATCCCTTTCCTTTCAGCTTTTTCCAGGGGGCAGGTTCCTGGCTTGCCTGGCCGGATTGCAGCTCTTTTTCAAGAAGTTGCGTGAAAAACTCCTTTAAGGTAATTCCTTTCTCCACGGCTTTCATTTTCGCCTTCTTCATGAGAGGATCCGGTATGTCTATTGTTGTTCGCATAAAAACATATTAACATAAATATGCTAAACATTCAATTCATCTGATAGATTTTTTCTATTTTCTGATCATGAGCAGGGCTGATTTTTACCGAAAAGTTTATGACGTGGTCGCAGAAATCCCCACAGGAAAAGTTACATCCTACGGAGCCATTGCAAGGTGTCTCGGTGTTGCATCCGGTGCCAGGATGGTGGGTTATGCACTCAACAGCCTGATCCGCGATGAACAAGGCGGACGATATCCGGCTCACCGGGTGGTGAATCGCCTGGGTCAGCTAACCGGCAGGGCACATTTTCCGGGAGATTCAATGAGGGAGCGACTTGAGCAGGAGGGAGTTGAATTTTCAGAAGAGTACACGGTAAACATTGAAAAGCATTTCTGGGACCCGGCAGAACATCTGTAGTGAGCATTAATCAATTCTTCCGCCGATGAAAACCTTCGACCCTCGTCTGACGAATTGTAGGGGAATGCTCAGGACATAAACTTTACAATAAGTTTCAGGAAGGAATTTTTCTTTGATAAGTATTCGTTTGACGAATATTAAGGTATGGAGATGCCTGCTTACGCGAAGGCATGACGTATGCAGTAATAGAATCAAGCTTGTCCAATTCGACAGCCCACGTGAAGTGTGCAGTCGAGGTCTGATCAACTATACCCAATCCACACAGCCACGGCAAGGGCAACCGAACAGATCAGGATCAGTTTGATGATGAGCGGAAAAATGAATTTGAACCATTTGTCGTAAGGAATGCTTGCAAGCCCGAGTATTCCCATCAAAACGGGGTTGGTGGGGACGATCAT
>SLPZ01000197.1 GCA_007131725.1 Balneolaceae bacterium | reverse complement strand
GGGCGGAACTCCCGGATATACGGAATATCCCGATGTGGACCATTTTTCGTGGGTGCCGGCCTACAACGACCGCTATGTGCTGGATTGGCTGTTTGCGCAGAGAAAAAACTCAACGGATGAACCGGGTGATTGAAGAAAACTCCCCTCCCGGGAGAGGATGTGAGAAAATAATGTTTCAATACTTGTTGAAAATTAGTGAAATTCACCACGAAGCCACGAGGGCTTGAAGATTCACGAAGTGAATTTATCTGATTTTATTAAACTTCGTGAATCTTCGTAACTTTGTGACTTCGGGGCAAGTATAAATGGCGTATGTATTTGATCGTGTATTTCCTCACAGCCTCGGGAGGGGAAATGAGAAGTCACGGTGAAGCCATTAAAAAGAACCTCGTTGGCACAAGCGAGTCAGCTTCCTATTCACTTCTGCGTTTTGCCTTCTGTCCAAATACAGAACCCGTTCAACGCTGCCAGGAGAGGCTATCCAAAAAGGGCGTCATCCCGCACCTGCCTTCCGAAGCGGCAGCGCAGGCAGGCTTGATGCGCTCATTTTTTGAACACGCAGCGTTAGCGGAGTGATATCTCCAGCCGTTGATAGAGGCAGGAGATGCCAGTCTGTCCCTTCGGGAGATCGTGGTCCGGCATGACGAAATTGATTATGTTTTTACAATTTCACGACCTTTTTGGACAGCCTCACGCTTGCAGGTTTCAATTTTGCCTTTTCACTTCTGCCTTCTGCCTCATCATTCAATCCTTCAAACTTTCCACAAACACATTTTCGGGTTCACGGCCCAAAAACCGCTCGGCCAGTTCGTGGAAACGCTGGGGGCGGTCGCTTACGTAGCAGGTAAATGCACCGGGGTTCGTGTTGTCATTCAATAGATTAAGGCCGTCAAGTTTGTTTTCTGCCATGGCGGCAACCGATTCGGCCGAGTCGATGATCTCAAGCCCTTTTTCGGCAAAATATTCCTGGATCGGCTGCTTAAACAGCGGATAGTGTGTGCATCCCAAAATCAGGGCTTCAACACCGTTGTTTCTGAACGGGCTCAAATAGATGTCGAGAGTCTGCAGTGCAACTTCGTTGTCTGTCCACCCCTCTTCGGCCAGGGGTACCAGCATCGGGCACGCTTTCGATTTTATGGTCAGCGCTCCGTTTGCCTGTTTCAGCGATACATCATATGCGCCGGAAGAGACGGTTCCAAGCGTACCGATTACCCCGATCACCTTTTTGCCGGATTGAATGGCTGCTGCAGTTCCGGCATCAATCACATTCAACACCGGTATGTTTCCAGCGGCTGCCTGTACCGCTTTAAATGCCGCCGCAGAGGCTGTATTACAGGCGATGATGATCATCTTCACACCCTGCCCGATTAAAAATTTTGCGATCTGGGTGGAGTATTTGCTTACGGTTTCTTCCGATTTGATGCCGTATGGCACGCGGGCGGTATCACCAAAATAGATGATGTCTTCGTTGGGCAGTTTGTCCATCACCGCTTTGGCCACGGTGAGGCCGCCAATTCCGGAATCGAAAATGCCGATCGGGGATTTGCTGGAGATATTGTGGTTCAATTGTTTAACTCTGTTTTGACAAAACGCATAACTTAACTCAATTGGCGGGAATGATGCAATACTAATTTTTTTAGAGGAGTTACCCCATTTTTCAAATCATTCGCCTCAAGATTCTTTTTTTTTCTTTTGTCTTGATACAAAAGAAACAAAAAATCAAGCCCCGACAGCGGTCGGGGTTGACGGCGGGCTTTTCATCAACGCGGCACCATTTGCACCGCAGGTATCCCGTTGGGGAATGGTCCATATCGATCACAGATGGTAATCAACACTTATGGCCGGTAACAAATGCTGCCAAAGCATCGCTGAAAACACCCTTCAACTACGCCAAGGCTTCGTAGAACAGGTGTTCCCGTCAACCAATTCAAGGCCGGGTAATGGTCGAAAATTACCGTTTCAATTTATGAATTATTATAATCAAAATATTTACAATGGTTTATTTCAGAATATTAAATGAAATAAGGATAACATTTCTAATTTTTGAGAAGTTGCCCCATTTTTCTGCTCTTATCCTGCTCCGGCAGGAGCAATATCTTTGTAAAAACCCCTCCCGTATCAATAGTTTCCGCACCGGAGGTGCGATATATTGTTTTCCAGAATGTAAGTAGTAGCATTTCACGTGTTTAAAGTTTTACTGTCCAATCTTTTCTAACAGTTCGTGATGAACTTCACGAAAAGTACTGTTCCTACCGGAGCAAACTATCTTGATTGGATATAGTTTTTTACAAAGCTATTGCCCGCTAAAGGGGCATTTTTCTTTAAGGTAGTAAGACTGTAGTAATGTCTGATCTGATATATTTGAAAAGAGATAACTCCAATTAATCGACACAAAATCCACAACTGGATTTGTGAATCACCCATTCTAAAGAAAAATGCTTATGCCGGAAAACATGCTGCCATAAACTTTGTTATACATAACACCTAATTTTACCCAAATGCGGGGCAACACCATTGAGGAGGTGAACAGCAGGCTCCCTCCCCCGAAAAGTCGGGATTTCGAAAAGCTCTCAACTTGTCCAGACGCAGTTCAGTCGGGAGAGGAGCCTGACCGACTACCGGCGGTAGGGCTGGGGTGTGTCCGAAAAGGGATGGGAACTCATCTGTCATTGGTAGTCTATTCCATGATGTCACATTCCGGTTAGAACAATTTTTCCGGCATTCAGATTGTTTTCCATCCTTTCGTGAGCCTCTTCAACATCGTTCCAGTCGTAAACTGAGTCAATGACCGGCTTCAGCTTTTTGCTTTTGAATAGCTTCCCGGTTTCTTTCACAAAGTTCCTGGTCAGTTCAATTTTGTATTGAAGACTTCTGTTCCTCAGCGTAGTGCCTTTTATGGTGAGGCGTTTTCTGAGAATCGGAACCAGGCTCATCTTTTCAACGGTTGCGCCGCCAAGCATTGCCAGGTAGACCAGCCTGCCGTCCAAAGCCAAAATCTGCATATTTTTCTCCCAGTAAGGTGAACCGATAAAATCCAGAATCAGGTTTACACAGTTTTTGCCAAACGTCTCCTCGAGCGATTCTGCAAAATTTTCTTCTTTATAATTCATGCAGAGGTCACTGCCCAGCGAGGCCGTTAACGAACATTTTTCAGAGCTGCCTGCAGTAGTTATCACCCGTGCCCTCCTCAGCACTTTAGCAAGCTGAACGGCGGCTGTACCCACACCACTTGCTCCGGCATGGATCAAAACTGTTTCGTTTTCTTTAAGCCCGCCCAGCCATATTAGTGCCTGGTAGGCGGTTAAAAATACTTCGGGAATAGCGGCCGCTTCTTCGAAAGAAATATCGTCGGGAATGGGCATAGCCAGCTCCTGGTGAATCGTGCAATATTCGGCATATCCCCCGCCCGACAACAACCCGCACACTCGATCTCCTTTTTGAAAACCCCTTGCTCCGAGTCCGGTCTTTTCGACAATACCGGACATTTCGAGGCCCAGAATGGGTGATGTTCCTTTTGGCGGCGGATATTTACCAGCTTTCTGCATCAGGTCAGCGCGGTTCAGTGCCGTTGCCCTGATTTTTACCAACAATTCTTTTTCTCCCGGTTCCGGTTTGGGGTGTTCTCCGGGTTTCATGACCGGTTTGTCCGGGCTCTCATCAATTAAAAGTGCTTTCATAATATTCCTGAATGGTTCCGGGTTATGAAATTTCTCGCTTAAGAGAATATAAATGGTTCTCTTTCAATTTCTATGAATTTTCATTTGAGACTTATCTGACAAAAAGCATTTTTTGACTGCTTGTTTGTCGCTGATTTTGGAAATCTTGCTGTTGCAATTATCACAGACACTATACAGCGTTATAATTCGCATCACAACATTTTACATTCGTGTCTCTTTTCTATCGTTGGTATTTTGATGTTTTCTAAAGCATGAAACAGATCAAATAATTATCATTTTTGAACGATTCGGAAAATAGCACATCACTGCTCAAAGACATCAACTTGTATGTGATTTTCGGGATCACTCTGACCTCCATTTTGGGTGTAGCCAGTATCGCTCCGGCATTTCCGGCCATCTCCCGTGCGATGGATGTCTCGCCCGATCAAATCGGATATATCATTACCATTTTCACTATTCCGGGGATTTTCTTCACACCCGTTCTTGGGGTTTTGGCCGACCGCTTCGGTAGAAAAAGAATTCTGATTCCATCACTATTTCTTTTTGGAATTGCAGGAACAGCCTGCGCATTTGCCGAAACATTCGAGCAGCTTTTAATCTTCCGCTTTTTGCAGGGCTTTGGAAGTGCAGCACTCGGTGTGCTGAATGTAACGCTGATTGGAGATCTCTACGAAAAAAACCGGCGTGCCACGGCTATGGGGTACAATGCCGGAGTGCTGAGTGTGGGCACTGCGCTCTATCCTTCCATTGGCGGGGCATTAACGGTAATCGGCTGGAACTATCCCTTCTTTTTAACGCTGCTTGGAATTCCGGTTGGAATATTTGCAATCTTTTTCCTGAAAACTTCGCGGATTAGTAAAGCCGGAAGCCTGGGATTTTATTTCAGGGAAATTGCCGCTGCACTGAAGTCCAGGTATATACTCGGACTGTTTACGGCTATGTTTTTAACGTTTATTATTCTCTACGGTGGTTACATCACTTATTTTGTGATTTTACTTGATGAACGCTTCGGCAAGAGTGCATTTGTGATTGGTGTGATTGTATCAGCATCATCGATTATTACCGGCCTGGTCTCATCGCAGCTTGGGAGATTAACTCTGCTTGTGAAAGAGAGAAATCTTGTGATCATCGCAGCCGTACTCTATCTGGTTATTTTTCTGATCATTCCATCAGTTCAAAATATCTGGGGATTTGTAATTCCCATCATTCTTTTCGGAGTGGCCCAGGGGATCAATATCCCAAATATTATGAATATGATAACCGGTTATGCAGTGAAAGATTACCGTGCCGCTTTCTTGTCTGTAAACTGGGTAATCATGAAACTTGGGCAGGCTTTAGGGCCTTATCTGCTGGGAATTGTTTACCTCTACTACGGCATCGACGGCACATTTTATATTACTGCGCTGGTCGCTGCTCTGTTTGTCCTGGTTGCTGTTCTCTTCATCAAGGCCAAGTGATCTCTATATATGAATTTTAAAAAAGAGGTTGAAGCAATCCGGTAAGATAGCCACCCCAAACCCGCTTTTTCGAATTATTATGTGGATGTTAATTTCTGCCTTTCGTTCAAAAAACTTGCAGAACAGATTTCTCAGAAATTTGTATTACTTTTGTTTTACAATGACAAAATAAAAAAGCCCTAAAGTATTTTATAAACATTACTTTAGGGCTTTATTTATGTAGCGTGGGAGGGACTTGAACCCTCGACCTCCGGGTTATGAATCCGACGCTCTTACCACCTGAGCTACCACGCCAGTTTTTATCTTCAATTTGTCAATCCTTCAACCATTCCGGGAACTTGAACCTTCGTCCGCCAGCCTGCGGAGATGACTCCGATGCACCTAACAACTCACCTGCCGCACCGTTAATATTCACAAAATTTCAGATCATTAAATATACAGCATTTTTAAATGAATGGTGAAATGAAATTTACATAGTTTTTCGCTGCATGATAATTGTTTCTTTACCTTCACAGGAAGTTGAAGTATTTTTTAAGTCTGTTCAAATTTTTGCAATTGTTGATTTTGGCTGAATACCTGAGATCAAAAAATTCCGGAATGTTGCGAACATTATTGAACCTTTCCGGATTTTCGCATGATTTGAATAAATCAATTTTTTTTGACACAAAATTTAAATCGCACCAATAAAAACAGATGGCAAAACGGATCACAAACCGAAAAGACGATTATTCACAATGGTATTTGGATGTAGTTAAGGAAGCAAAACTGGCAGACCACTCCCCTGTACGCGGCTGTATGGTTATACGGCCCAACGGATTTTCTATCTGGGAAAAAATGAAAGCTTCTCTCGACCAGATGTTCAAAGATACCGGGCATGAAAATGCCTACTTCCCGCTTTTTATTCCAAAATCTTTTCTATCAAAAGAGGCACAGCATGTTGAGGGTTTCGCCAAAGAGTGCGCAGTTATCACCCACAGCCGCCTGCAAAGTGTGGATAATGGCGTTGAGGTGGATCCCTCCTCACGCCTCGAAGAAGAGCTGATTGTACGCCCTACATCCGAAACCATTATCTGGGATGCCTACAGAAACTGGATTCAGTCCTATCGTGATCTTCCAATTTTAATCAATCAGTGGGCCAACGTTGTGCGTTGGGAAATGCGCACGCGGCTGTTTCTGAGAACCATGGAATTTCTCTGGCAGGAAGGCCACACCGCCCATGCTACCGAGCAGGAAGCTGTTGAAGAGACGCTTCAGATGCTCGAAGTGTACAGGGTTTTTGCAGAAGAATTTATGGCCATGCCGGTTGTGACCGGGGTGAAAACCGAATCCGAGCGGTTTGCAGGGGCTGTTGATACGTACTGTATCGAATCGCTGATGCAGGACGGCAAAGCACTGCAGGCCGGAACCTCTCACTTTTTAGGCCAGAATTTTGCAAAAGCTTTTGATGTAAAATTCCAGGATCAGGATGGGCAGCATAAATATGTGTGGGCCACAAGCTGGGGAGTTTCTACCCGCTTGATTGGGGGGCTGATTATGACGCATTCTGATGATAACGGCCTCGTGCTGCCGCCCAAACTGGCTCCTGTCCAGGTGGTGGTTGTGCCTATTTTCAAAAATGATGAACAAAAAACCCTGGTACTGGAGTATGCTGCCCCAGTGATTGAACAAATTAAAGAGAAGGGCATCACTGTAAAACTGGATGACCGCGAAAACTTTAAACCCGGTTGGAAGTTCGCCGAGCATGAAGCCCAGGGTGTGCCGCTTCGGATTGCCATCGGCCCGCGGGATGTAAAAAACGGAAATATTGAACTTGCCCGTAGAGATACACTCGAAAAAAATATCATCTCTGCGGAAGGTATCGCCGGACATATTTCCGAACTTTTAGAAAAGATCCAGAGCGATATGCTGGAAGCTGCCACTGAGCGTATTGCCAGCCAGACCCGCCATATTGAAACATATGATGAATTTAAAGAATCGATCGAAGATGGCGGCTTTATTTATGCCCACTGGGACGGAACGGCTGAAACCGAAGAAAAGATCAAAGAAGAAACTAAAGCCACTATTCGTTGTATACCCACTAATGGTGATGATTCGCCCGGAAAATGTATGGTTACCGGAAAACCATCATCAAGAAAAGTGCTTTTTGCCCGCTCTTACTAACACTAACCAAATATGATACCTCTGACATCCATACCGAAACAAAACCGGCTGGCTGACTCGAATCAGAGCAGGGAGTTGGATCAACTTACAATCAACGAGTTTGGTATTGATGGTTTTACTTTGATGGAAATAGCCGCAAATGGCGCGGCAACTCACATCAAAAAAATGGAGGGCGCAAACCGAAAGGGCCTCTATCTTTGCGGAAAGGGAAACAATGCCGGGGATGCACTTGCTGTGGCCCGGTATCTCGCGAATGATGCAGCGCACTCTGTTTCAATACTGTTTCTGCTTGGGAATCAGGATTTATCGCCTGATGCAGAAAAAAACCTGAAACTACTTCGGAAGCTGAAAAGTAACGGCTCTAATATTTCCTTTTTAGAAAACAGTGACGAAGCTTTTTCTGAGGAATACGATTATATCGTGGATGGGATTTTCGGAACCGGCCTGAACAGTGATCTTCGTGATCCGCTTCCGGATTTTATAAACCGAATAAATGCCATAAACAAAACCGTTTATTCGATGGATGTTCCATCCGGACTCAATGCGGATTCGGGATTCAGGCAGGGCGCCTGCATTCAGTCAGATTTCACTTTCACTTTTGGAACCAACAAGCAGGGATTATACATGAATGCCGGCCCGGATCTGTCCGGAATGGTCTTTTTTATAAACCTTCCATTTCCCGGCTATCTGCACCAGAGTAAAACGGTGCTGATTGATGAAACTCTTGTTGAAACACTTCCTGAGATTTCCCGAACGGCCCGGCACAAATATGAAAGCGGTGTGGTACATATTCTGGCGGGCTCTGAAGGCCTTACGGGTGCGGCCGTTATGGCGGCTAAAAGTGCCTGGAAACAGGGAGCAGGCGCTGTTTTTCTGTATGCCCCGAAAAAATTACTGCCTGTTTACGAATCACTGTTGCCGCAAATCATCAAAGTGGGTGTAGGTGATGATAAGGATGCTTTTTTTAAACCATCGCACACAAAAAAAATAGTAAACAGTTTAGAAAACAAACCCGGTTTTCTGCTTGCCGGCCCAGGAATGGGAACAGGGCAGGAAACAGGAGCCTTTTTGAATTCCATACTCAATACATTTAAAGGGCCTGTTTTGCTTGATGCCGATGCATTGTCTTTTTGGCACTCTATTAGCAAACTACCGGCTGACCAAAAAAAAGAGTGGGTTCTGACCCCGCACATCGGTGAAGCTGCAAATTATTTTGGAGCTGAATTTAATGGAGATTACTCTCGTCTTGAATGGAGCAGAGAATTCGTTAAAGAACATGGCTGCTCTCTCCTTTTGAAAGGCCATCCGGCTTTTTTGTGTACATCAGACGGATCAGCATACATTACACGTTACAATACGTCTGCGTTTGCACGTGCAGGTTTCGGTGATGTATTATCGGGTGCAATTGCTGCTTTGGCCGGTATATCAGAAAATATTTCCCTGGCAGTAATAAAATCGTTGTGGGATGGATATCAGAAATTATGTAAACACCCAATTCATCATTCTACTTTCGGTCCGGAAAACCTTCTATGATTGAGCGACTATTTATTTTATTTGTAAGAAACAGGATCCTGATCGGGTTTCTGCTTTTTATTGCAACGGCTGTAATTCTTTTTTTCACCCTTGCACCACCCAGTACACTTGGAGAGTCCGAGCTATATAATTACGACAAACTCGGCCACTTTCTGCTCTTTTTCTTCTGGACCCTCATTTTTGGGCTGTTTATGTTTTCACTGAAAAATGAACATGCCAGCCTCCTTTTGATATTTTTTATCGGGTCGGTATTCGGCATCACCATAGAAGTTATGCAGGGTATTCTACCCTTCGACAGAAACCCCAATGTTTACGATGCTCTCGCCGATGTTGCCGGAAGTTTAACGGCCACAATATTTTTACTTTTTATAAAAAAGTGGATTTTCACGCCGAAACTGAAGAGATTCCAAAAAAAATGAATTAATAATATATTAATCACGTTATACGTTGGAAAGTTTGCGTGAAAACAATTATACTTCACCACGAATTCACATTTAGCCAAAACACTTAGCCATTTATGACAGAACGAAAAAAACCAGATGCTGATTTAAGGAACTATTACACCGTCTTCCTTGAAATAGGCTTGTTACTTACCCTGGTCATTTTCATTGTAGCGGTGAGAATTGACCTGACAAGCATGGGACCGGAAGAGATTGTAATGGACGAGCAAGAGGTTGTCGAGATGGAAGAGATCATTCAAACTCGTCAGATCGAAACACCTCCGCCTCCACCAAGGCCACCCACACCAGTAGAAGTTCCTAACGATGAAATTATTGAAGATGTAGATATTGACATCGGCGGTGATCTTGATCTTGGCGGACAATTGAGTATGCCTCCCCCACCACCACAAGAAGAAGAGGAAGAAGAGGAAGATTTCTTTGTGGTTGTTGAAGAGATGCCGGAGTTGATTGGAGGACTCGGTGAACTTCAGCGGCAGATTAATTATCCTGAAATGGCCAGAAGGGCCGGAATTGAAGGAAGAGTTTACATTCAGTTTATTGTAAACGAGCAGGGTGATGTTGAAGACCCGCAGGTTATACGCGGAATCGGAGGCGGTGCTGATGAGGAAGCTCTCAGAGTTGTAAGTCAGGCGCAATTCAGGCCAGGCATGCAGCGTGGACGTCCCGTACGTGTACAGTACAGCTTGCCGATCTACTTCAGACTCCAGAATTAATCTGGCTGAAATAAATCAATTATTTTGAAGGCGTGAATTAACGATCACGCCTTTTTTTATTTTATGAAGCAGAATTCTTCAACTCTCTGGCTTTAATCAAAACCTGCTTCAAATTCTCGAAATGAACGAGTGAGATCGCTTCATCGAGATCAACCCAGCGCACTTCTGTAATTTCTTCCTCCGTTTGCGGAATTAATTCACTCTCCGGATTTTTACAGGCTATGGAAAACCAATAAGTTGTTTTTCCAATTTTTTGATTTCTCTCAACATATTCGTGATATGTTTCACACAAGAAATTCAAAATGGAAATTTGTTTCAAACCTGTTTCCTCTTCCACTTCACGAATGGCTGCCTGCCCGTTGCTCTCTCCCTGATCAATTTTGCCTTTGGGCAAATCCCAGAAACCCCGTCTTTTGATTAACAAAACCTTTGAAGACTGCCGGTGAGTATTTTTTACGACTACCCCACCGGCTGCTCTCACTTTATTCATGCAACTTATTTCTCTTCTTTCTTCTCATCGCTTTCCGAAGAAGTATCCTTCTTCTTTTCGTCAGCATAATTCAGCCTTAAATTAGTCAGTGTCTGACTCAAAAAATCTTTCAATTCTTTAGAAAGGTTCCCGCTTGTATATTTTTCCAGCATAACGAGAGTATCAATGGCAAACTTGGCTGATTTCAGGTCTTTTTCGATTTTGTCGGTAGCCGGGTTTTTCAATTTCCCCAATCCCATCATGGCGATCTGTTCATGCTGCTGAATTAACATCATAAACAGAAGCTGTTGTTGCTGATCGGGATTCAACTTTTCACTGTTTGATGAAATATTCTCACTCATACGGTTTAATATTTGTTTTAAGTTAGATTTCTATACGCTGAAAAGGTAAAGAGTTTGTATACTTAGATGATGAATAAAAATACAAAAACAAGTAGAATTAATGGCAATTATTCACCCCTTTAAAGGCTGGCTGCCTAAACCCGAACATGCTGACGAGGTAGCCTGTGTCCCCTACGATGTAATTAATACCGAAGAAGCTGCGAAACTTGCAAAAGGCAAACCCAATAGTTTTTTGCACGTAATACGCCCCGAAATTGACCTACCGGACGGCACTCCTTTATATGACGATGCTGTCTATGAAAAAGGGGCTGAAAATCTGAAAAATCTACTCGGTTCCGAATTGTACAGCCAGGATCAAAAACATTCGATTTACATCTACCAGATGGAAACCGAAAACCATTCACAAACCGGGGTTTTTACCTGCGCCTCCGTTCAGGATTATGACAACGATGTGATTCTGAAACACGAGCTGACCCGCCCTGACAAGGAAGACGATCGCACAAGACACATTCTCACACAAAGTGCTCATGCAGAGCCGGTGATGCTAACCTTTCGCGATACTGCTGACATCACATTTCATATCGAACGCCTGACCTTAACGCAGCCGCCACTAATTGAGCATGAAGGCGAAGGTGGCGTTATCCACAGAATCTGGAAAACCGATAAGACCATTGACTTTGTTGAAGGCTTTTCCAAAATCCCCAAACTTTATGTTGCAGATGGACATCACCGCTGTAAGAGTGCGTCTCGTGTTGCTGAAAAGCTTCGCGCAGAAACCGGAGCTCATGCCGGAGAATCGGAATTTGAATATTTTCCGGTGGTGCTTTTTCCAATGGATCAGATGCGGATTTTGCCTTACAACCGGGTCATCAAAGAGGTTTCTGATGAAACATTCTCTGAGCTGGCCAACCGGTTCAACGCAAAAAAAACCGATCAAAAAGAACCATCGGAAAAAGGATTTGTGAATATATATTACAAAAGCGAATGGTGGTCTCTCAAACTTCCTGAGCCGGTTGATAATAACATCGTTTCCACACTGGATGTCGCCAGGCTGCAAAACAGTATTTTGGAACCACTGTTCGGAATCAAAAATCCGCGAACGGACGAAAACATCAACTTTGTGGGAGGTATTCGAGGAACGGAAGAGCTTGAGAATTTGGTGAACAGCGGCAAATATGATCTTGCAATCAGTATGTACCCAACCTCAATTCAGGAACTTATCGAAGTATCGGACCAGGGAGAATTGATGCCTCCAAAATCTACCTGGTTCGAACCAAAAATTAAATCAGGACTAATCATACACATATTTTAATATTATGAAACGAATACACAACTTTAGTGCCGGACCGGCAACACTTCCGCTTTCTGTTTTAGAGAAAGCTCAAAAAGAACTTGTAAATTATCGGGACAAGGGAGCCTCTATCATTGAAATGAGCCATCGCAGTCCCGAATATACCGAAATAAACGAGCAGGCTGCAGAAAGGCTAAAACGAATTACCGGGGCTGATGATGACTGGGAAATACTATTTTTACAGGGTGGCGCAAGCACTCAGTTTATGATGGCGCCTCAAAATTTTCTAAACAGTGAAAGAACGGCTGATTATATCGACACCGGCTCATGGTCGTCGAAAGCGATCAAAGAAGCCAGGCTTTTTGGAAATGTTCATATTCCTTTTTCGAGCAAGGAAACCAATTATTCCAAAGTCCCGGAAGATCATGAACTGAACCACTCCGAAAATCCGGTTTACACCTTCTTTACCAGCAACAACACCATTTTCGGAACTCAATATCCAAAAGAACCGGCCACCAACGGCTCGCTATTGGTTTGTGATACTTCATCCGATTTCCTCTCCCGGCCGATTGATCTGGACAAGTATGGTCTGATCTTCGCCGGAGCACAAAAAAACCTGGGCCCTGCGGGAGTAACCGTAGTAATGATCCGCAAATCTTTTCTGGAAAATCAGGTTCAGCGTGATATTCCAACCATTTTGAACTATTACACTCATATCGAAAAACTGTTCAATACACCGCCGGTTTTTGCCGTGTATATGGTGAATTATGTACTGGAATGGGTTGAGGAAAAAGGCGGCCTCTCCTATTTCGAAACTTTCAATACTGAAAAAGCCGAACTTCTCTACTCCGAAATAGACAAGGATGATTTCTACCGCGGTACCGTGGAAAAGGCATCACGCTCGAAGATGAATGTTACTTTCAGGCTGCCAGGCGAGGATCTTGAAAAAGCCTTTATCGCACAAGCGGCAGAATATGATTTGGCTGCATTAAAAGGACACCGAAGTGTCGGTGGAATACGGGCGAGTATTTATAATGCCTGCGAATTGGATAGTGTAAAAGCACTTGTAAAATTCATGCAAGATTTCCGAAAGAATAACGGATAATTAACGGTTTGGCGGTTAAGCGGCGGATCAAGAATTTTTGACTATGCCGATCAATGGCTTCAGCCGCTTTAACCGCTTTTTATGCCTGAACAACCTTTAGAGGTTTAATGTGTTTGCTTGGCCGATTGGCAGACAGATCATGCATTGACTGTAGATTCAACCAAAATTCAGGAGAGGTATCAAACGCTTCGGATAGCAGCCATGCCGTATTCGGAGAAATTCCTCTCTTACCTTTCACAATTTCATTAACTCTTTGAATGGGGATATCTAAATGATCCGCCAACTCCTTTTGGGTTAGTCCCATTGGCTCAAGAAACTCTTTCAGCAATATCGTGCCGGGATGTGTAGTTACTCTGTTTTTTGGAATCATAATAATTCACCTGTTCTGTTTATGAGTGATAGTCTACAATGGCTACGTCATAAGCACTGGAATCCTGCCAGCGAAATACAATTCTCCATTGAGCGTTGATTCGAATGCTATGAATACCTTTGTAATCACCCCGCAATGCTTCAAGCCTGTTGCCGGGCGGTGAACGCAAATCATTAAGCGAAGTGGCAGCATTCAGTATATCCAGTTTATAGGTGGCTGATTCAAGAATTTGAGGCGGCAGCTTCCTGACCTTTCTGCTTGAAATGCCATGAAATAAGTCTGACGTTGCTTTGTCTCCGAATGATTTGATCATTTTTCAATTTAACGGATTAACGGTATCCATGCAACGAAATTGTATTATGAGGCATAACTATGTACTTCAAAGATCCCGGAGACTTTGCCAGTATCTTTTTTCACAGATCAGCCTGTTTACAATAAGCCAAAAATTGTAAGGATGTGATCCACACTGTTGGGCACAAAAATTATCAAATATAAAATGCCCCAGATAGCTCCTGCAATGTGAGCAGCATGGTTTACTTTACCGGCACCTCTCTTGCCTTCGTAGATACTGTAGGCTAAAAATGCAATGCCAAAAAACCAGGCGGGTATGGGAATGGGAAGCAGTACCAGAATCAGCTTCTCTGTCGGGAATACAAAAATATAGCTGAAGAGCACACTTTCAACTGCGCCGGATGCCCCGATGGTGGCATAATCGGGATTATCTTTGTGCTGAATCAGCGATGGCAAAGCAGAAAACATCAAACCACTGAAATAGAGAGCTAAAAAGTGGCCAACTCCAAGAACCTGCTCCATCACTGTTCCGAAAAAATAGAGTACAAACATGTTTACCAGCAAATGGGTAAATCCGGCATGTAAAAACCCGGAAGTAATCACTTCATACCACGTCTGTTTCCGGATAGTACGATACGGACGCAGCATCCCTATTTCGAAAAGTTTTGGAACAGCATAAAGAGCTGCAAGCGAAATGATGATGTTTAGTGCAATTAAAACAAGGGTAACAGAAATCATCGGTTATGGATAAAAATATTGAAACTGAAATTTAAACGTTGAGTATGCAAACCGGTAAAGATTTTCTTTGAACTGTTTTTTCAACTTAAGAAATTGGTAAATTATGGTGCCAAATTCCTCAAACATATCATCTGTAAAACTCATATGATAGCAAAACAGAAATTTTTATCAGGAATTATTCTGTTTTTTATTGCATCAATTTTCCTGTCTTCCTGCGGCATTGTAAGAACAACAACCGACACTGAAGTAAGGGGAGTTGTTGGATCGGGCATTGCCAGTTGGTATGGCCCCGATTTTCACGGAAATCTTACGGCTAACGGTGAACGATACGATATGAATGAGCTGACAGCCGCTCACAGAACATTGCCATTTAATACAGTTGTACAAGTAGAAAACCTGGAAAACAATAAATCGGTTGTGGTTCGGATAAATGATCGCGGGCCATATGTAGGCAACCGGATTATTGATTTGTCCCGTAGAGCGGCTGAAGAAATTGACATGATCAGCAGCGGCACTGCCAGTGTCAGGCTTTTATTAATTGAGGAAGGAGATCGCCCCGTTACGGTCCAAAACATTAGCAGCCGTGAAACTTTTACTGTCCAGATAGCTTCTTTTGAGCGCGAAACAGACGCACGCGAAAAAGCAAAATCTATACGGGGAGCGGAGGTTGTTCCGGTAACCATTGCCGGGCAGAAAGTTTACCGTGTTTATTATGGAAGCTATAGAAACATTGATGCTGCCCACAGAGCACGCCGGCAACTGGCTGATCGTGGAATTCAGGGATTTGTAAAACAGATGGAGAATTAAAATAATTATCGAAATCTCACCTCGTCAGGATTGATAGTTCAGGTATTTTGGTTCTGAATATTTGAACTAAAAAAAACTATATGAAAAAAAATATTATCGTAATAGGCAGCGGTTTTGGGGGATTGGCCACCGCTTCAAGATTATTATCAAAAGGCCATAACGTAACAGTTTTTGAAAAGAGGGATCAACCAGGTGGACGTGCATATGTTTACAAACAGGATGGCTTTACGTTTGATGGGGGACCTACCGTAATCACAGCTCCGTTTATGTTTGACGACATTTTTGCCGCAGCCGGGAAAAAGAGAAAAGATTACATCAAATTTGTACCCTGCAATCCCTTTTACCGGATTTTCAACCACGAAGGCAAAAAGTTTGACTATAACAGTGATCCGGGTTTCACACGCAGTGAAATCGAACAAATCAGCCCGGATGATGCTGAAGGTTATGAAAAATTTCTTGTAACTACCAAAGCGATTTTTAACAAGGGTTTTGTTGAACTCGCCGACAAACCGTTTTTAAAATTTACCGATATGCTGAAGGTGGCTCCGGATCTGATCAAACTCCAGTCCCATAAATCAGTGTATAAATATGTGTCTCAGTTTATTGACAATGAGTTTTTGAGACGTTGCTTTTCTTTTCATCCGCTGTTGATCGGCGGCAACCCATTCGATGCCTCCTCCATTTATGCCATGATACATTACCTTGAGCGGGAATGGGGCGTGCATTATGCCATGGGTGGTACAGGTTCTATTGTGGATGCTTTGGTTAAACTGATCCGCGAACAGGATGGAGAATTACACCTCAGTACAGCAATTGATGAAATTCTGGTTGAACAGGGAGCTGCCAAAGGAGTTCGGTTAAAAAATGGTGAAATCCATAAAGCCGACGCTGTGGTTTCGAATGCAGATGTGGCTTTCACCTACAAATACATGATTAATCCCAAACACAGGAAAAAATATTCCGACCGTAAAATCGACCGCACACGATACAGCATGTCTCTTTTTGTGATCTACTTTGGCACTAAAAAACGGTATACGGACACCAATCTAACCCATCACAATATCATTCTTGGAGAAAGATATAAGGGGCTGCTGAGTGATATCTTTGATAAAAAAGAGCTTTCGGATGATTTTTCGCTCTATCTTCACATGCCAACCATCACCGATCCGTCACTGGCTCCGGAAGGCCACGAAGCGTTTTATGTGCTCTCTCCAGTTCCACACCTCGACAGCGGAACAGACTGGAAGGTTACTGCGAAAAAATATCGTAATGCTATCATGCAGTTTCTTGAAGATAATTATCTGCCCGATTTGCAGAAAAACATTGTAACTGAACACTACATCGATCCGCTTCATTTTCAAAACACATTGAACAGTTACAAAGGCTCGGCGTTTTCGGTTGAACCGATTTTAACACAATCAGCCTGGTTCAGGCCGCACAACCACAGCGAAGATGTGAATAATCTCTATTTTGTGGGAGCCGGCACCCATCCCGGCGCAGGCTTGCCCGGTGTTCTATCATCGGCAAAAATTGCTGAGGATTTAATCGGTCCTGCATAGCTTCAAATTTTCATAACTGTTCAATATTTTGATTGTTCTGAATTTCTAAATTTTCAAAAATTCAAAGAACATGATTGGCGCTATTATCGGGGATGTTGTCGGGTCCATTTATGAACGTAATAACATAAAAACCCCAAGATTCCCGCTCTTCGATGAACGCTCCCGATTTACGGACGATACGGTTCTGACAGTTGCAGTTGCTGATAGTATTCTTAACGAAAAAGAATTCGGCAAGTCGCTGCAATCCTGGTCAAGAAAATATCCGAATGCGGGGTACGGTTACCGGTTCAGAAATTGGATTTTTGCTGAAAACCCGGAGCCGTACAATAGCTGGGGAAATGGCTCGGCCATGAGGGTAAGTCCGGTCGGATTTGCATACGATTCGCTGGATGATGTTCTGAAGTTTTCCAAAAAATCGGCGGAAGTTACTCACAATCATCCAGAGGGAATCAAAGGCGCACAGGCTACGGCATCTGCAATTTATCTGGCGCGAAATGGAGCTTCAAAAGATGAAATCAGGCAGTTTATTGAAGATGATTTTAAATATGATCTGTCCCGTCCAATCAGTGAAATCCGTCCGGAATATCGTTTTGACGTAAGCTGCCAGGGATCGGTACCCGAAGCGATTATAGCTTTTTTGGAAGGCAGAGATTTTGAAAACTCCATTCGGCTTGCCATCTCTTTGGGCGGCGACAGTGATACCATCGCCTGCATTGCCGGCGGTATTTCCCAGGCTTTCTACAGACACATCAAACATGATTTGGTGGATTATGTCCGGTCTAAATTACCGGCCGAAATGCTTGAAGTTATTGATCAGTTTGAGGCCGATTTCATGCAAAATTGAACGGCTGATAAAAGTATCTGCCTTTTTGCCCCTTTCCCTTTATGACCCTTCCCCGGCCGCTTCCTTAAGGCCCCTTCCTTGCGGCGCGCTTTTCACCGGAGAGAGAGATTTAGGGTGGGTCCTTAACTGATACCGTAAACCTCGGTGCGGCAGCCTTGCGTGCGCGAACCGTTCTTGATTTTGATAAAAAGTCTGTCAAAATCACCAATTACAATGAGGCTAACCAATATCTGACGTGCGAGTACAGACCTGGATGGCAGATGTAATGTGTTTGAAATACGAGAATGGAGAACCTGCGAGAGTCCGAAAGGTCCTCGCAGAGTTCGGGCAAATCAATTATCCTGTTTGATAGCTTCCTGAAGTTTGTCCCAATCGGCTAAAAAGCGTTCAAGGCCAACGTCTGTCAGTGGATGTTTCAATAGTTGATCAATCACTTTCAGCGGCATGGTGGCAACATCGGCTCCGAGCCGGGCTGCTTCAAGAACGTGCATGGGATGACGAATGCTGGCTGCAAGAATTTCAGTTTCATATCCGTAGTTCTCATAAATCTGGACAATATCGGCGATGATTCCCATTCCCTCATTTGAAATATCATCCACACGCCCGATAAATGGAGAAATATAGGTTGCACCCGCTTTGGCAGCAATCAGTGCCTGTGTCGCCGAAAAACACAGGGTGCAGTTTGTTTTGATGCCTTCCTCACTGAACGTTTTGATCGCTTTAATTCCGTCTTTTATCAGCGGAACTTTTACAACTACATTATCCGCAATTGCCGCAATTCTCCTGCCCTCTTCGAGTATCTCATCATAAGTTGTAGAGATCACCTCTGCCGATACATCGCCTTGAACAATTTCACAAATCTTTGCAATGTGTCCCTCAAAATCCTTCACCCCTACTTTAAAACAAAGGCTTGGATTGGTCGTTACTCCATCGAGTACACCAAGATCGTTAGCTTCTTTAATTTCGTTGATATCGGCAGTGTCAATAAAAAATTTCATATCTGTTAGTATTTTTAAGGTTTGAGGTACGGAAATAAAATAGATAGCTGAATGGATGAATCAAATGATTTTATTTATTCATCGGTTAAGATATGTTATCTTAGGAAAAACAATATTAAAAAAATGATCTGATTAGTTATGAATAAAGAATTTACATTTGGATTTATTACGGGTGCCATTGTGGGATCGGCACTTGCCCTGCTATATGCCCCCGATTCAGGATCAACCACAAGAGGAAGAATATCCTACAGAGTCAGCTCTTACGGAGATGAGATTAACAATCTTATCAAAAAACTGAAAGCTGAAAAAGCGAAATTTTCATCTGAAGCCAAACAAAAAGGAGACGATGTTGTTTCTGACGCAAAGAAACGGGCTGATGACCTGATTAAAGAAGCTGAAACGTTGCTGGAGAATATCGAAAAAAGTAAACCAAAGTGACATAAATACAAAAGTTATTGGATGAAAAAAAGCCCTTAAATACTTGAGGGCTTTTTATTTTTTATACAACCTGACAGAGTCTCCGGCAGGTTTGTCGGGGATTTTTTAAGTGCAATTTAGTATAGTGATAATAATTTATTTGTTGTTCAGAAGGCCACAGTAGCCTGTTTCCTTCAAATTGTACAGCAATAAAATTTGACAGTATTTTGTTCGTGCGATTCTTTAGTTGGTTCGCACCCATAGTTTTCATCATCTGGTTCCGGAAGTTTTTTGCATAAAATCGTCAGATTTTATTTAAGTGATCAGTGGTAATGATTTATGAAAAATCCGCTTGCGGATGAATGATTTTATAGCCCCGGATTTCAATCCGGGGTCAAGGTTGAGCCTCGGCTACGGCAAGTGCCATAGGTACGGACGATCTGCTTGTTGGATCATAGCGGTTCAATGGTTGCACAATCCGCATAAAAAAACCTGCCCCGCCACAAACCCATCCCGTGAGATGGATCGTGCCTATGGCACTAAAAGATTGGTGTGGCCGCTTTAACCCCCGGATTGAAATCCGGGGCTATAAAATCGGTTATGCCTGACGGCATTGTAAACATCAATGTTGATAAATTTGAATATGTTTGGCACTTAAAAGTAAACTGCACTAAAATAAAAACCCTCTAAAAAATCCTCAAAAGCCGTCGGGGTCTTGCTCCCGATACCTCTTGAACAATTCGAAATGGACTAAGCGGACGCTTGAACCAGTTTTGGTTTCAAAAGTTTACGGATAAAAAATAAGCCCTGATTTTTATCAGGGCTTTTTTTGTGTTTACTCGTTTTCTTCTTCGGATGAATCATCCGCTCCAAGTGTTTCGAACACTTTTTGGATATCCTCATCCTTCTCATCCAGGTCAGCTTTAGAATCCACGATCAGTTCATCATATCTGAGCAGACCTGTACCTGCAGGTACCTTGTGGCCTACAATTACGTTTTCTTTCAGCCCGCGCAGAAGATCTTTTTTCGCTTCGATGGATGCCTGTGTCAATACCTTGGTTGTTTCCTGGAAAGATGCGGCAGACAACCAGCTTTCTGTTGAAAGCGAGGCACGAGTGATACCCAGCAGAATCGGTTTCGAAATTGCCGGTTCGGCTTCCCGGGTTTGCAGTTCATCTTTTCCTTCATTAATCAGTTCATTGTTGTGCTCACGTACCTGACGACGATCCAAAATGGCGCCCTTTTTCAGGTCGCTTCCTCCCGGATCGGTCACAACAAACTTTCCGATCAGATCATCATTTACGTTGTTCAGTTCGAACCGGTCTACTTTATCTCCTTCGAGATACATTGTATCACCCGGATCGGTAACCTCAACTTTCTGCATCATGGTGCGCACAATCACTTCGATGTGCTTGTCATTAATTTTCACACCCTGCAGTCGATAAACTTCCTGGATCTCATTCACCAGATAAGATTGTACAGCATACGGGCCAAGAATATTCAGAATTTCCTGGGCAGGAATGGTACCGTCAGAAAGTGCCTGTCCGGCTCTCACAAAATCGTTTTCCTGCACAAGTATGTGCTTGGAAAGCGAGATGAGATATCTTTTCTCATCGGTGCCGTCTTTACTTTCTACAATCACTTCCTGAGATCCTCGTTTTCTGCCGCCCATCTTCACAATCCCGTCAATCTCTGATACTGTGGCGGGATCGCTTGGTGACCGTGCCTCAAAAAGCTCGGTTACACGAGGCAGACCTGCTGTAATGTCTTTCGACTTGGAAGCCGCCCGCGGAATTTTTGCGAGGACCTGCCCGGCTTGCACTTTCTCACCGTCTTCAACAACGATGTGAGTTTCTACCGGCAGCGTATTTTCTCTGATGCGATTATCCTTACCCTTGATTACAAGAGTTGGCACCAGTGAACGGTCCCGCGAATCGATAATCACTTTTTCCCTGTGGCCGGTTTGCGCATCGGTATCAGCGGTGTACGTGATTTCTTCGATGATATCTTTGTACTCGATGGTTCCATCTATTTCACTGAAAATGAGTGCGTTGTATGGATCCCACTTACAGAGCGGCATACCTTTTGGCACCTTGTCGCCTTCTTCAACGAGCATTTCTGCGCCATAGGGTACATTGTAAGAATTCAGGATCTTTCCGTCTTCACCTACAATTTTCATCTCACCGGCACGGCTGAGTACTACACTTTGAATTTCTTCACCATCATCGTATTCAACCACACGAACATTTTCGAATTCAATTTTACCATCGAACTTTGCTTTGTGCTGCGAATCGGATTCAAGTCGTGAAGCCGTACCACCCACGTGGAAGGTACGTAGAGTTAACTGTGTACCCGGTTCACCAATGGATTGTGCTGCAATTACACCCACAGCTTCGCCAACTTCAACAAGGCTGTTTCGTGCCATGTCGCGGCCGTAGCATTTTGCACACACACCTCGCTCAGTTTCACAAGTCAGTACTGAACGAATCTCAACCTCTTCGATGGAGGTTTCAGCAATTTTCTTGGCGATTTTTTCAGTAATCAACTGGTTAGATTCACAAATGAGATCATCGGAAATCGGATCACGGATTTCGTGCATCGATACACGCCCGATAATCCTGTTTTCGAGTGTTTCGATGATATCCTCATTATCTTTAAGAGCCTGCATTCTAATACCACGAAGTGTGCCGCAATCCTGCTCATTGATAATGATATCCTGCGAGACATCAACCAGCCGCCTTGTCAGGTAACCGGCATCGGCAGTTTTCAGTGCCGTATCGGCAAGACCTTTTCGGGCGCCGTGTGTAGAAATAAAGTACTCAAGAACGGTAAGGCCTTCACGGAAACTGGAGAGAATCGGATTTTCGATTACCTCGTTTCCTTGCTGCATTGAGCTTTTTTGCGGTTTGGCCATCAAGCCTCTCATACCGCCAAGCTGTCTGATTTGTTCTTTAGAACCCCGAGCACCGGAATCGGCCATCATGAAGATCGAATTAAATCCGTCTCTGTCATTTGCAAGGCTCTGAAACAGGGTTTCAGACACTCGGTTGGTTGTACTCGTCCATTTGTCAATCACCTGGTTGTAACGCTCATTATCGGTGATGAAACCCATCTCATATCTGTCCTGAATTTCAGATACTTCGCTCAGGGCTTTTTCGATGAGTATACGCTTTGTATCCGGTATGATTATATCTTCGAGCGAGAACGACAATCCGCCGGTTGTAGCACGTTCAAATCCGATTGTTTTCATATTATCGAGGAAAGCAGCAGCTTCTGATGTTCCCACAGAGCTGTGAATCTCACCGATCAACATTCGAAGTTCTTTCTTGCCGAGCGTTTTATTTACATACTCAAAATCTCCAGGAAGTATCTGATTGAACAGTACCCTTCCGGTAGTGGTTTTGATGATTTCGTCCTCGGTTTCGCCATTTTCATTCGTGCGCGGAATACGAACATTGATTTTGGCATGAACATCAATCTTGTCCTGATCGTATGCAATCACCACTTCATCGGTACTCGCAAACGTTTTTCCTTCACCGCGTTTTCCAGTACCCATTTTGGTCAGATAGTAGATACCTAAAACCATATCCTGCGAAGGAACAGCTATCGGGCCGCCACTCGCCGGGCTCAAAATATTATGAGAGCCAAGCATCAGTATAGAAGCTTCTAAAATAGCGTCATGGCTCAACGGAAGGTGCACGGCCATCTGGTCACCATCAAAGTCAGCGTTAAACGCAGTACATGATAACGGATGCAGGCGAATTGCCTTATCCTCAATCAGTACCGGCTGATATGCCTGGATACCCAACCTGTGAAGTGTGGGTGCACGGTTCAGCAGTACGGGGTGTCCGTCAATAACATTCTCAAGAACTTCCCAGACTACCTGGTCGCGCCGGTCAACAACTTTCTTGGCGCTTTTCACCGTTTTTACGTACCCGCGTTCAATCAGGCGGCGAATTACAAACGGCTTGTAAAGCTCAATGGCCATCTCTTTCGGTAGGCCGCACTCGTGCATTTTCATTTCCGGACCAACAACAATTACCGAACGGCCTGAATAATCAACCCGTTTTCCAAGAAGGTTTTGCCGGAAACGCCCGCTCTTACCTTTCAGCATGTCACTGAGAGATTTCAGGGGGCGGTTGTTGTTTCGTACGGCATTCGATTTTCTTGAATTATCATACAGAGAATCGACGGCTTCCTGCAGCATTCGCTTCTCATTTCTCAGAATTACATCCGGAGCCTTAATGTCGATCAGACGCTTCAAGCGGTTATTTCGGATAATGACTCTTCGATAGAGGTCGTTCAGGTCGGATGTAGCAAATCTTCCACCCTCAAGAGGCACGAGCGGACGCAATTCCGGTGGTATTACCGGGATTACACTTTGAATCATCCATTCAGGATTGTTTTGCGTATGTTTATTCGCAGACCTGAAAGATTCGATAACCTGAAGCCTTTTCAGCTTCTTTTTCTTACGCATCTGCGAGGTTTCATTTTTCACCTCGTCTCTCAATGTGTAAGCCAGACCATCGAGGTCCATGTCAGTAAGAAGTCCCTGGATGGCTTCGGCGCCATCTTTTACTACAAATTTGTCTTCATCGTCATCCTCAAGTTCGAAATGATCTTCCGGAAGCTGATCCAGAATATCAAACTTCTCCTCTTCCGAAATCAGATCGCCGCGCTTGTAGCCAAGATCGCGAGCGAGGCCGGGATTAATCACCACAAATGTTTCGTAGTAGACAATCCGTTCGAGGTTTTTTGATGAATAGCCCAGCAAATAAGCAATTTTGCTTGGCAGGGATTTAAAATACCAGATATGCACGATGGGAACTGTAAGCGTAATATGCCCCATTCGTTCTCTTCGTACTGCTTTCCGGGTAACCTCAACACCGCACCTGTCGCAAATAATACCTTTGTAACGGATGCGCTTGTATTTACCACAGTGGCATTCATAATCTTTAACCGGGCCGAAGATCTTTTCGCAGAAAAGACCATCCATTTCCGGTTTGAATGTTCTGTAATTGATTGTTTCCGGTGTAAGAACTTCTCCGTGCGATCGCGACAATATCGTCTCGGCCGAAGCCAGCGATATTCCGATGTTCGAGAAATCTTTTGTAACAGTTAATGTGTTTGTTGACGGCAAAGGAAGACCTCCGTTTTTATGATTTAATTAACAGAACAAACGTTAGTCAATATGGATTTCGAGACCGAGACCCATTAATTCACGTAATAAAACTTTGAACGATTCCGGTATGTCGCCTTCAGGCAAATTCTCGCCTTTTACGATGGCTTCATATACTTTGGAACGTCCTTTTACATCATCACTTTTAACAGTGAGCATCTCTTTCAGAACATTTGCAGCACCATAAGCATACAGTGCCCAAACCTCCATTTCTCCGAGGCGCTGGCCTCCAAACTGAGCTTTTCCACCCAGAGGCTGCTGCGTAATCAAAGAATAAGGACCGATGGAACGTGCATGCATTTTATCCTCAACCAGGTGGTTAAGTTTAAGCATGTACATAATACCAACGGTTGTTTGCTGGTTCATTTTCTTGCCGGTGTATCCGTCATACAGATAAACACGGCCATCTTCGGGCAGTCCGGCTTTCTTCAGTTCCTCTTGTACCTGTTCGTAAGAGGCACCATCAAAAATTGGGGACGCATACTTCACACCAAGTTTTTTACCTGCCCATCCAAGAATGGTTTCGTAGATCTGGCCGAGGTTCATTCTGGAAGGTACACCCAGCGGATTCAGAATAATATCCACGGGAGTTCCGTCTTCCATAAACGGCATATCCTCAACGGGCACCACTTTGGCGATAACACCTTTGTTACCGTGCCGGCCGGCCATCTTATCACCCACCTGCATTTTCCTCTTCTTGGCAACATATACTTTGGCTTTCTGAATAATGCCTGGTGGCAGCTCATCTCCTACCTGAATCTGATACTTTCTTCTTTTCACTTCAGTATCAATATCCCTTCTGAGATCGCGGTAGTTTTTAAAGAGCAGCTTCACATGCTTCACCAGCTCCTCGTCGGTTGCCCAGTCAATATTTTCGTTGATATTTACCGGGTCAAGCTCTTCAAATACAGACTTCTTGTACTTTTCGCCTTTCGGAATCAGCTCCACTCCTGCATAGTTATATACACCGGGTGAGGTTTTGTCTCTCAACAGGCTGTACATTTTGTCTGCCCATTTAGAGTTCAGATCCGACAGCTTTTGAGCATAACGTTCATTCTCCTGCTCAACCAGTTTTTTCTCTTCTTTTCGGGAGATTTGCTCATCCCTCTTTCGGCTGAAGAGCTTGGTTTCAATAACCACGCCGGATACGCCGGGAGGTGTTTTGAGTGAAGCATCTTTTACATCACCGGCTTTATCACCGAAAATTGCACGAAGCAGTTTTTCTTCAGGTGTAGGATCGGTTTCACCTTTTGGTGTGATTTTTCCAACCAGAATGTCGCCGTGATTCACTTTGGCGCCAGTCCGGATAATTCCCCTCTCGTCGAGGTTGCGGGTGGCTTCTTCACTTACGTTTGGAATTTCACGTGTCAGTTCTTCTTCACCCCGTTTTGTATCACGAACCTGCTGCTCAAATTCCGTAATGTGAATGGATGTGTACACATC
>SLPZ01000152.1 GCA_007131725.1 Balneolaceae bacterium | reverse complement strand
CCGGCCACTCTAACCAGCATTTTTTCCAGAAGCTGCCGTAAAATGTAACCGGAATCCACTCCCCGGATGCTGTCTACCTCAGGTTTGGTAATCGGCTGGCGGTATGCTACAATAGCCAGTGTTTCGATGGCTGGCTGAGACAGCCGCCGATAAGCGTTTTCATGCTGAAAAATGCTGAGCCAGGGATGATACCTGGGTTGTGTAACAAACGTATACCCGCCGCCGGTTTCCTCAATTCTGAAAGAGAGGTCATTTTCTTCAAACCGCGTGTTCAACTGGTCAATAATTTTCCCGATTACCAATTTGTCCAGATCCAGCTCCTCTTCACTCTCTTTGATTACTGCAGAAATTTTTTCCCACGAAATGGGGTCGGGACTGGCAAATATCAGGGCTTCAATCACAGATGAGAGCCGGGTGCCGTCAACAAAACGATAATCTATCATGGCTGAAAATTATCCAATGTGAGAATTAACATTTTTGTGTTTCGCCAGATTATCGTTTGTGGCAAACCAGCGTGTTTTCATCTTTTTCTGTGACTCTGTATCCCAGCAGGTGAAAAATTTCTTTCACCAGAAAACGGGCCAAAGTTCTGTTTACACGGTAACTTTGCGAATTGATGACAGATACACCCGGCAAATATTTCAGATAATTGTGAATAAAACTACTTCGCAGATAAGCTGATAGTTTAAGCCAGAACTCCGGAACTTCGCGTATAATCATAAATCCGTCGTGGCCTTCTTTTTGATAAAGAGGCATGAAAATTCTGCCTGAAACCGGAGCTTTTATCAACATGCCTTCTTCATAGGCAAGTGGTGTGCCTTTTTTTACGGTATCAAAATTCTCGAATCCGCTGATCATCTCAAAAAAATCGGGATCTTCAACGTATTTGTGATTTCTTACTTCATAGTAAGTTTCCGGCACACCGGGATGGGCGTGAAGCCTTTCTTCAAACTTAGAAATTTCGGAATCTTTTAATTCATAAAGCCCTAATGCATTCATCAGCAGCCAAAGAAATGCCTCACTTCTTTCTATCGATTTTTCATCGTTATGTGCACCCGCTTCGAAACCAATAGCCTTATAGCCAAGATTATTAATGTAACTAAGCAGCGTTCCGTGAATATTTTCTTCAATCCCCAAAACCTGGGGAACCGGAAATTGTCGGGCGATTTCGCGGTTTTCAAGAGTATCATTCAAAAGAATAAATGCACAACTTTGTGATGAGGTGGTGTGCAGGTCGGCAAAAATGAATTCTTTAGCACTCTCCTCATGAGCTTCGATTATAGCATCTACAAGTTTTTTTATCTCCAGGCTTTCATGATATTCTGCCGGCACATTCACACCGTTCAGAAATGGTCTCTCCTTTGTAGTATTAAATATTTCCCAAAGCCGGTTCAGGTCTGTATCAAGATAGCGTACACCCAATTCCAGCGCTTTTTTGTTTCCGGTTACCGCATAAATTGTTCCATTAAAAGCGCGACTTGAGCTGTCTAATCTTTCAGATAGTGCATCAACAGCTTTTAAACCGGCAGGCTCGTTTCCATGAATACCTGCAAAAAGCACCAGAACAGGGCCGTCTTTAGCTCCTGATTTTGAAAATCTTATTCGGTTGGATTGTTCTATTTTTTTACTTATTAAATCAGTTTTTTGCATTACTCCGTTTCTTAATCTTATCCCAGATATCCTGTGTATCTTTATTGGTTATAATACCAATAAGTTCATCTTTTTCTACCACAGGCAGGCAGCTAACTCCCTTATCAAGCATCAGCAACATGGCATATTTTATATCTTCGTTCGGGCCAATCGTAACGGGATTTTTTTCCATTACATCCGCTGCTGTAGCATACTCATCAAATTCCGGGCTTTCAAGATAACGAACCAAACGCTTTTTTGTAATGATTCCTTTCAATTTTCCTGATGTATCTTCAACAGGAAGATGCCTGATGTTTCGCCATTCCATTATTTTAAGCACCAGTTCTGCAATGTCGTTTTCAGTAACAGTAACCAAATCGGCGGTCATAATATTGCTTACGATATCGTATTGAATTTCAAGCTCTTTGGCCTCGCTCATTTTGGCAATTTCCCATTCGTGCACCGGTTTATCTGAAAGCCGTCGGTTATACATAATTGCCGTTAGAGCCACGGTTGCCTCTTCCCTGTCATAATTTTTTTTGAGCTTGCGATAACTTTTCACCATCCAGCGAGAACCGGTGGCATAGTTCGAAGCCCTTGCTTCAATGATTGAGAGATACTTTTCAATATCTTTCGGTGCTATCTCTTTCTTTTCAAGCCCTTCCCGGGCCATTGGCAGCAATACGTCTAAAATTAATTTTCGTGCTGATAACAGCTCACCGTCCCAGACCATTCCGCTCTGAATTCCCCACATTGCAGCTTTATAAAAATTCTCCTTCACATCTTCGAAGGGAATGCTCTCCCATATATTTTTATATTTTTCGGGCATATTACTCATCAGTCCCACCCAAAATGTCAGGTTGGCAATTTCATCCTCCACTGTGGGCCCTGATGGCAAGTACCGGTTCTCGATACGCAGATGCGGCACCCCGTTCGATACTCCGTAACATGGCCTGTTCCATTTGTAAATAGTGCCGTTATGAAGCTGCAAAGCCTCAAGTTTCGGGATTTTTCCTTTTTTGAGCTGATCCAGGGAATCTTTTTTGATATTAGTGAGAAACAGCAGTGTATGGCGGGCAATATCGTTTTTGTAAACATCACTCACAGTGCGTATCCACCGGTTTCCGAAAGTAACCCGCTGTTCGCGCTCCCTAAGGTGATATCCTTTACCGCGTGTATCTATACTCTGCTGGAAGAGTGAAATTCTGGTTTCGGCCCAAAGCTGCTTTCCTATCAGTAGCGGAGAGTTCGCACACACCGATAAAATCGGACCGGAGAGCATCTGCGCCCAGTTGTAGGCATCGGTAAATTCATTGGGATCGATCTGCAGATGGCATTGAAAACTGGTGTTGCATGCTTCAAACAAAATATTGCTGTGCCTTAAAATCAGCTCATCCACACCGGTGATGTTCAGTTCAAAATCTTCGCCCCTCAATTCGTAGATAATATTTGCCAGTGCCTCATACCTTTGCTTCGGTGTCATATACTCCATCTGAACAGCCCTGAAATCAATTGTTGGCAAAATTCCGGTTAATATTATTTTTTCATTCAGACTGCTGGCAGCCTCATCAGCTTTTTTAAGCATGTTTTTGAGATGTCTCTCCATTTTAGAGAAACAGCTTCCTTCCAGTAAAAAAGGATCGAGGTTAATCTCGAGGTTATACCTGGCCAGTTCCGGTGTGAAATGCGGATCATCAATTTTCTGAAGAATGTCGAGGGCATTCAGAGACGGTTTAAAATATTTATCTACAAGGCAGAATTCCTGTTCCGCCCCGATTCTGTTCACTCCCGTCTCAAACTGCTGATTTTCCAGCATGATCTCGATCGCTTCTACATCGTGCAAAAGCTGCTTCAAAAACTTTTTTCTCGATTCTGGATCTTTGGCTATTGATAGTCGTTGATTGCCCATGGAATTAATGGATTAAAAATTGAGCAGATAATTTGAATCCTTCTTTTTTATTCATTATCACTGTGTAAACGCCTTAACAACCTTGATGTAATGACCATATAATTTTGTTCGGTAATAATTCCCACAAGGCGATTATTCTTCACAACCGGCAGACATCCAATATTTTGGGTATCCATAATTTCAATAGCTTTAAGAATAGAGGCCTCCGGATGAATGGTAATCGGGTTTTTAATCATAATATCTTCGACCGATAAAGCCAACTTTCCTTTATTATAAATAATATCATTGAATTCTCTGAAAATTTTCCTCATCGTGATTAATCCAACCAGGTGCTTGCTGTCGTCCTCAACCGGCACGTATCGGATGCGTTTCCACTCAAACAGGTTTGCCACCAATTCAATGATGTCGTCTTTCTGTACAGTGAACAGGTCGGTGGTCATAAATTCTTCAACCAGCAGGCTTGACGGCTGCCACATCTCCATGTCGTCTGGTTTGGCAAGCCCCCATTTATGAACCGGTTCACCTTTTCGCTGATTTTTGATCATGGCATTGGTTACTGCCGTAAGTGCCTGTTCTCGGCTCACCTCTTTCATCAGCGAATTGTATGATTTAATCATCCAGTAGCTTCCGGTTTGTGCGGCTTCGGTTCGCTCTTCGATAATATCAAGATAACTGGAAATATCACCATTATGAACTCCGGCTTTTTCAAGGCCCTCTTTTGCGATGGGCAGCAGCTCGTTGATAATCAGGTCTACAGCCGAATAGCGTTTCTCGCCAACCCATTTAAATTTTGTATCCAACCCCAGTTTGGATGCCGCTATAAAATTCATCCTCGCATCATCAAAATCCAGCTTTTCCGAAATATCGGGATAAACTTCATCCATGCCGTTCAGCAATCCCAGCCAGAACGATGCATTGGCAATTTCGTCGGTAACGGTTGGCCCTGACGGAAAAACCCGGTTTTCAATGCGGAGGTGTGGTTTCCCGTTACTAACTCCGTAGCATGGGCGGTTCCATCGGTAAATGGTTCCGTTATGAACCTGTAATGCTTTCAGATCCGGAATTTTTCCTTCACCCAGAAGATCGTCCGGATCTTCACTTACATCAGAGCTGAGCAGCACTCTGTACCGTGCAATGTCTTCTTTATATATTTCGAGAATGCTGTTTTTCAGCCACTCATTTCCGAACGTAACACGGGGTGAACTGTCCCGGAGATGGTCACCTATTTTCCGCGTATCGATCGACTGATGAAACAGCGCAACCCTGGTTTCGGCCCAGAGCCGTTTTCCGAAAAGGAGCGGTGAGTTCACCGCAGAAGCCAATACCGGCCCTGTGATGGCCTGAGCCAGGTTATATTTATTCACAAAATCGTCTGGTGCTACCTGCAGGTGCACCTGGAAACCCGTATTGCTGGCTTCGAGAAGCGGTGTGTCAAACTTCATCAGCAGTTCGTCCATTCCCTGTATCCGCAGGTTATACTCGTCTCCCCGCAGTTTATTAATGGCATCACAAAGTGCCCGGTAGCGGGGTAGCGGAGTAAGGTTTTCGATATCCAGGTCGGATTTTCGGATAGTGGGCAGCACTCCGGTAAGCACCACATCACCATTAAACTTTTTAATTACATCCCGCACTTTATCGAGCTGGCTGAGGATATTGACCTCCATCTGGGAAAGGCATTTCCCTTTAAATTCAAGCGGTTTGAGATTGGTTTCAAGGTTAAACAGGGCAAGCTCGGTGGTAAATGCCTTATCGTTCAGCGCATCCAGCAACTTCATAGAGATGGAAGACGGTTTGGCATATTTGCCTACAAGGCACATTTCCTGTTCGGCGCCAATTCGAATGGGGTCGGTCTCAAACATTTCCTGCTTTAGCATCCGCTCGAGGGCGCGGATGTCTTTAAGCAAATATTTGATAAATTCCTGTGTTTGTTCCCTGTTTTCAGCCAGTTTTACGGATTCGATACCCATGATTTCATGATTTATGATGAAAAAAACAATAATGGAAAAAATACAGGGTAAAACAAATAATATTTGAAATTTACATTTTCATTTTGTCAACCGATAATAAAATTGGAAAAATGGCAAAAAAAGTAAGATTTGAATTGAAGTTTAGCCTGGTTTAAACCCGTTTATTTAAAATCCGTTAAAAATGATCATTTTTAACCTTTGCGACACAAATCTTATTATTTTGGAATCGTTAGTTATTCAAGTATGTTAATCTCTGTGATCTATAAAATCTTAAATATTTCATGAATACAAAAAGTTCAAGCCGAAGCGAAATAGAATCGCTGATTTATCTGCTTGAGGATCCCGATCCGCAGGTGCAGTTAGGAGTAAAAAAACGATTTGAAGAGATCGGTGAAAATGCTGTGCCTCTTCTGGATCAGTTCAGGACGGAAACGGTAAAAGATTCTGAAAAGCAAACCATCAACGATATTATTTACAACATTACCGTTGGCTCGCTTTTTGAAGAGTTCACAGATTTGATGGAGCAGGGTTTGCACAATCGGCGACAGCTCGAAGAGGCCCTGCTATTAATCTGCCGTTTTGGAAATCCGACACTCCGGGTTGAGGAGTACCGGAAAAAGCTGGACAAACTCAGTTCTAATATCGGCAGCGATGTGGCCTACACTCCATCGGTTAGTGAAAAAATGCAGATTATGCTTCAGTACATTTTCAGAGAGCTTCGGTTTCGCGGAGATGCCATGGATTATCACAATCCCGATAATGCTTATCTCGACCGGGTGATTGACCGCCGCAAAGGCCTGCCTATTATGCTCAGTGCCGTTGTAATGTTTATCTCCAGGCGGCTGAACCTGCCTTTTTACGGCGTAAATATGCCGATCCATTTTATGCTGATGTATCAGACCCACAACCAGGAAATTCTGATTGACCCTTTTGACGGCGGCACGATTGTAACCTATAACCAGTGTTTCTACTTTTTAAAGAAAAACGGAATTGAGCCCCGACCGGAACACCTGCAGAAGGCCGATGAGGCGAATATCCTGCTTCGCTGTATCCGCAATCTCATCCAAAGTTATGCGAAAGATAAAGACGAAAAGAGAGTGAACGACCTCCGAAAGCTACTGCAAATCGCAGAGTTGAAGGGATGATTGTATCAGTCATCAAATTGTAAGTGATACTCCGCCGCGCCGCGGATCACCGAATCCTGAAAAGCCTTCCGGCCCGCCTGAAGCTGCGTGGGTTCCGCCAAAAAAAAGGCTCTTGTCTTTCCAAATTTTGTGATTCAGAAACTTTTTTGAAACGGCGTAAAGCACCTCTTCATCATGCCCGTGTTCGGCATTCAGCAGACCTTTTTCGAAATGAATTCTCGGCCAAGAAATTGCTTTTTCAAGCGGCATTCCAAAATCTACAAGGTTCAGAATCACCTGAAGTATGGCTGTTCGAATGCGGTTTGAGCCGCCAGATCCAAAAACAACCTGCTGGCCGTTTTCCAGCTCAAGAATTCCGGGTGCCATCATTGATGTCATCCTTGAATTTTCCGTCCACTGATGGAATCCTCGCGGATTGAGATCTTCTTCACCCAGCATATTGTTGAGCATAATTCCGGTTCCGGGAATCATGATTCCGCTTCCCTCACCGTTACTGGTCGATAATCCGGCAATGTTGCCGTCGGAGTCAATCACGCTGATGTGCGTGGTTCCTCTTGGAGAAAGCAGCCCCGGTTCTATCTTTTTTCTATACATCTCAACAAATCCGGGATCTAAAATTACATCTTCCGATTTTCCGATGGTCTCATCAACAAAGGCTTCCACCCTGGCGTGATCAGTGAGCTCCTGAACCTTCGCAAGCAGCGTAAGAGCCTCCACCGAACCATTTAAAAACCGGCTAAAGCCTGATTTTTCCAATAGCCTCAATGCAAAACCGATCAAAATGCCGCCCGAACTTGGTGGCGGATTTATGGAAACAGCCGCATCGCGATAGGTAAATTCCAGCGGTTTTCGTTTAATCACCCGGTATTGCCGTAAATCATCACGCGTCAAATGTCCGCCATGTTCCTTGCAGATCTTTGATATCTGATCAGCAGCATACCCTTCGTAGAACCAAGAAACATCCTGAGTCACCAATTCCTCCAGAAAATCTGCGAGTTCCGGTAGTTTTAGTATTTCGCCTTTTTGGATCAGCCCGTTGCTGATTTTCTGACTTCCGTATAATCTTTTGGGTGTATCGTATGAGAGAAATATCGGTTTGATGATTTCAAAAATACCCGCCTGAAATTCGTTCATCTCCACTCCTTTCCTGGCCAGCTCAATAGCCGGTGCGGCAATTTCCTGTAACGGCATGCTGCATAAATCTTTGTAAATCTCAAAGATTCCTTTCACCGTACCAGGTGTGGCGATTGAGCCCGGGCCGATATGAAACTCCTGTTGAACCTCGCCAAAATCAGCCGAAATCGGGAAAAACTCTGATGAGCTGCTTTTTTTCCTGACCGGCGTCTGGACAAAAAAATCGTAAAGAGTTTTTTTGCCGTCCGATGTTTTTGCCATCAAAAAGCCGCCGCCTGCAAGAGATGTGAGTACTGGCTCCGCAACGCATGCCGCCAGATGTGCAGCCAGAACCGCATCAAACGCATTGCCACCATTCCGGAGTATCTCCCCGGCTGCTTCAGCGGTTTCCGGATGTCCGGCTGCTATTGCACCTGTTTTTCGCTTCATAAATAGATGGAATTTTTTGAAAACATTAGCACAAGATAAGAAACGAATTCAGCATTTTTAGGTACTTCCCCAAATAGTGTGTCTGGTTGTCTTCTTGTGAGGTTAACAACTTAGGAATTTTTAGGAATTCTTCCCATGGGAAGAATTCCTAAAAAGACGCTTCTCGTATGCTAGCTTCGG
>SLPZ01000053.1 GCA_007131725.1 Balneolaceae bacterium | reverse complement strand
GTCGCAGTTTTTGAATCGTCTCTGATCCGAGGTTTCCGTTTGCTCCGGTGACAAGTATCATATCTCAATTTGATTATTCGACCCAAATTCAGTCATTAGAAATCTCTTCAACATACAACTGCCTCATTACCTCAATTTTCTCCGGATTTTCGAGTAGTGACTGATCCGAAAACATCATAATGCCGGATGAGGGCGGTTTGGAGCCTTCCAGCATCACACGGCGAAATTCATCCGGAGTCACTTCCACCGGACTGTCGTGGCTTTGAACAATGGGCCAAACCAAAGGCTTATTGTCATCTGATGCCTCAATCAACCCGCCGAGCCAGTCAGTATATTCTCCAACCCATTCCGGAGAGCGTTCTTTCATCTTGTGGAAAAGCATGGGAGAAAGTACATCGGCTATCTCAATAAATGCCTCAACATCAATTCCCAGAGTACGGTAGAGTGCTGAATCATGATCATCTGGATACCAGGAGCAGTAAAAAATACCAACCAGGGCGTCCGGCTGCATTTCTCTCACAATCATCTTCATAGAAGAAACCCAACCATTCAAAATATGACTTCTCCAGTCCCGCCATTCGGAATCTGCATTTTCAAGAATCCATTCTGCTGTTTCAGGAATATCTGCATCGGGAAGTTCCAGTTGTTTTTCATCTGCAAAAAGGGATATGCAGCGATCGCAAAAACAGGTTTCAGGTAATATCGGGTCTGCCGTTTCAAACTGTGCGTGCCAGTGCACGTAATCCAGGAAAATGCCGTCAACATCAAAGTTATTCAGAATGTCTCGAAGCTGATTTTTCCGGAACTCTATAAAACCCGGGGCGGTAGGGCATACTCCCATAAACCAGTCGGCTGGTTGCGCCTGTTCACCCTTCTCATTGATTGGCCAGGCTTCGGTATGATCTTCCACATAATTGCGCCCGAGCAGTGTGGGGAATTCTACATAAACCCGTTGCTGCTGCTCCATTGCCGCATCATACAATTCCTGATCGAGCGAAATACTCCGGACAAAAATGGCATTCATTCCCAGTTCATCAAACCGGTAGCCCGCTTCGATCAGTGTTGCAGGATTGCCATAAACGCCTTTGATGAATGGGTTTTGACCGGTTTTTTCCGATGTATCTTTGTTTGAACAAGAAGACAATAATAAAAAAATACCCGATAATATTGTCAGAAGTAGCTTTTTTATGGTTTCCATTGTGATGCAATATTAGAAATTTGTGAAATCCTGAATAATTCAAGCCAAACTGAAGACTACAAAATTTAGATAATTTTAAAAAAAAGGATATGATGTATCCTGATTTGAATAATTACATTTATAAATGATTACTTATCATCAATATAAATTTTTTAAAAGAATCGTTGCTCATCATTTCACTACATGCCTTTTTTGCTGATTATCAGTTAAAACTTTCTCAAATAAACCAAATAGTAAATCACGGCAATGAATAATCCGCCGCCAATAATATTTCCGATCGATACAAAAAACATATTACCGGTGATTGCCCAGATAGTGATTTCTGAAGGCAATTCAAGATCTACCGTTTCAGTTTCTGTTATCAGTGAGAAGAAAAACAGAAACATGTTGCCTGTACAGTGCTGAAAATTCATTGCAGGAACCGCCGCTATTGGTAAAAAGAGAGCCAAAAGCCTGTCTGTGACCGATCTTCCCGCCATTGCCAGCCACAAACCTGAACAGATCAGCATGTTTCCAAAAATTCCAATAATGACGGTTTCAAGTGGAGAGTGGCTCAGTTTTTCCGCAGATAGTGTTTTAGCTACATCAATCATGGCAAAATCGTACTGATAGTACAACCCCGAATAAAAGTAAAGCAAAACTATGAAGAATGCCCCCAGAATATTGGCAAATAAAACAATAGACCAGTTTCGTATAATGTCCCAATGGTCCAATCGCCCTGATGCCCAGCCCATGGCTGCAAGATTGTTCGTTGTAAAAACCTCGGCACCCGATATAAATGCAATAATATAGCCCATCGCGTAAAACATCGGTGCGATAAGTACAGCAACTCCTTCTTCTATATATGGATGTGCCATTACGTAGAGTTCATAAAGTGCACCCAAAGAAATAAAACCCCCTCCCATCATCCCCAAAATGATTGTTTTATACGCAGGAAAACGCACTTTTTTTACTCCAATACGCAACACCCTTTTTGCAATTTGATCGGGTTGAAAAGCATCCAGTTCAAAGATACTGCCAATTCCTTTCTTCTTGATCTTTTTTTGCCTTTCTGACATGGCAGATGATAATTTTCTCAGCGATTAATTGATCATATTATTCTAATGATAATCCTTTGTATAGCTAACAAAATTCATGGATTAGCCATTTGTTCAGATTTCTGAATAATAACCTTAATCATTCAGCAATATGTTTGTGTTATTGACTATGTCCGATTAGGAGTAAGAAAAGCCATTAACCCAAAAAAAGTCGTTAGATCCTTTTTAGTCAGTCACTCAAATCAACCGGTAATTTTTCGCTTCAATGCCCGCCCGATGAACCTGGCTTTTTCATTGAAAGGAAACCGCCCAAGATTTGTTTTTACAATGCCTTTAGTAAAGCGGGTACGTTTTGAATAGTCAATATTTACATCAACAATAACCGGCTCACCCTTCTCGGCTGTTCGCAATGCTTTGGAAATTACATCGGCTATTTCCTCATTGTTTTTCATTTTGAAATACCGGCTTCCAGTGGCCAGAGCCATGCCTTCAAAATTCATTTCACCCAGTTTGGTACAGACTTTTCTGCTGTAGGGAATTTCCTGGCTCTGCGAAATCTGTGAAAGTTCTCCGTCATGAAAAACAAAAATCACCACTCCTATATTTCTTGTTTTAGCAGTGATCAGTTCCATGCCTGTCATCAAAAAAGCTCCGTCTCCGGCAATACCCACAACCTGCTTTCCCGGGCTGCCAATTTTTGCACCAATTGCCGCTGGAACACAATATCCCATGCAGTTAAAATCGGTGGGACAGATAAAATGGCGGGATTTTCGCACCTCGAAAAGTTCTGCGGCCAAAAATGTGTGGTTGCCGTCATCCACCGTCACAATGGCTTCATCATCAAGCTGTTTTCGCAATTCCCTGAAAAAGAGTGCGGGATTCACCCGGCCGTCATTTGACGCTTTTTCCCACTCAGTGAAATAATCATCCTTCGACTTTTTGATGAGGGCCCGCAGCCTTTTACCCCGCTCATCTGCCGTTTCAGGCCGTTCAAGAAGTTTGATTAACCGATTCAAAACATCCGCTGAATCACCATGAATCGTAACTTTTGCCGGGTAATTTTTATTGAATACCTCCGGGTTGATGTCCACATGAATCAGGTTTTCGGGCACTTTCATCCCGAAGCTTCCGGTTGGAATTTCTCCGAAACGGGCGCCAACGGCCAGCAGGCAGTCACACTCCTCAAACGCATTTTCGGATGCAGGAACGGCGTAAGATCCGATTCCCATACCTGTATGAAGCGGATGGTTTCCGGGAAAAACGCTCAACCCCTGTAGTGTGGTGGCCACCGGCATTTCCAGTAACTCGGCGATGTTTTTGCTTTGATTCATTGCATCTGCCGCACCCCATCCCAGGAAGAGTCCCGGGTTTTTGGCTTCCATAAGTAGATTGGCGGCCTGACGAATGTCTGATTCTTCGGGCTCCGGAATGCTGCGGCTGAATCGAAATTCAGGCAGTTCATCAATTTCACCGCGAAAGAGTTGAAGGTTAACGGGAATCTCCACAAAAACGGGCCCCGGTTCGCCGCATACTGCTATTTTGTAGGCTTCGTATATGGCCGGGATAATCTCTTTATGAGTTTCAACTTTCCAGCTTTTTTTGGTGATTCCAGCCAAAATTTTCTGCTGTTCGATATCATGCAATTGATAAGCTTTCCCTGTATCCGTGCGGATTCCACCGGAGATAATCAGCATCGGGATTCCGTCCAGATACGCCTCCCCGATACCGCTCATGGCATGAGTCAATCCGGCAGCCGGCACAATCACCATGCAGCCGACCGAGTTTGACGTGCGGCTGATTGCATCGGCCATAAAAGCACCGCCGCATTCGTGCGTAACGAGCACCGGTTCGATTTGGGCTGATTTATTCAGCTCATCATAAAGCTCAGTGTTGTGAACTCCCGGAATGCCAAATGTATGTGTAACTCCAATCTGTTCAAGTGCAAAAACTGCAAGTTGTGAACCGGTTTTTTTCATTTTTTTGATTTTTATGAATCTACAGGAAATTTGGTGGTTATCATGCGTGATGTTTTTTAGAAGTTGTTTTTTCAGTTGACAGTTGACAATTTGATAGTTTGGTTTATATGAAGACGAACCATCTGTTTTTTATTTGTTTTGAAAGAACATAAGACGTCTATATTTATCCAAATGAGTTGTCAACTGTCTACTGTCAATTACCAGCAATCAAGTTTTTTTGATATCGCAATTACCACAAAGTTTCCTTTAGATCCTTTTTTGTTTAACTACTTCCGATTGATTTTCCGGCAGCTCTTCCCGTTAAAATACAACTTCCTAAAAATGTACCTTCGAGAGACCGCAAGCCGTGAATTCCGCCGCCTCCGAAACCGGCAGCCTCACCTACAGCATAAAGCCCCGGCAGAGGTTTACCATCGGGGGTTAGCACGCGCGATTTAAGATCCGTCTGAATGCCGCCAAGGCTTTTCCGGGCCAGTATAAATTCACGGATAGCAATCAGCGGATAGGCCTTCGGATCATCGATTTTCTGAAATTTACAGGTTCGCAGCCGGTCCCCGATAAACTGCCTGACGTGTGCAATCCGCCGGAGCTGATCATCATTCATAAATTTATTTCCCCGGCCGATGTTTTCGTCAAACTGTTTAATTTCACGTTCGACAAGGTCTGCATTCACCCGCCTATCGCCATTCAGGGAATTCATTTTACCGGCAAGTTCACGAATCGAATGTGCGGTAACAATATCCACGCTCTCATTCAGAAGGCGATCCGTAAGCGGCTTGTTGCCAAACAACAGCGTTTTGATAACTCCCAGTTTCTTCTTGTCGCGGAAATCGGTCATATATTCCGAGCCTGAAACGGCCAGCTCCCGCTCCATGATTTTTCGGTTCAAAACCTGCCATGAATAGGCCCCCGGCTGTTTACAAATCTGCTCAACCAGGTAACGGGTATCATAAGCCGTAACCAGCGGAACCGGCCCGATTCTCTTTCCGTGCGCATTCACCCAAAGTGCCGATTTTGGCGGAATTAAACTAAGCCCGTGGCCCGGATGTCGTGGATTGGGGTGATGAATTCCGGCCGCGTAATGAAACTGTTTATCAAGATGTGTGAGGCGGCCTCCCTCCTTTTCTACAATATCGTGCAGATCTCCGTCAGCGTATTTGTGTGACCCATTCAGCATTTTTTCGGGAGGATCTCCCCACGGTTTGTACCAGAGTTTGCGAACCAGGTCGAGATTTCCACAAATACCTCCTGCTGCCATAATCACGGCATCTCCCTCAGCCCTGAAACTTTCTTTTTCAGATTCGATAATACCGTAACAACCTGATATGGCGCCGGCTGATTTAAACAGCCCGGTAACTTTATGCTGATATTTAATTTTCAGGTTGCTGCTGTTGGGGTGATGATGCATATGATGAATAAGAGCTTCTATCAAACCGTGTCCCGTTCCCCAGGTGATATGCCATCTCGGAACGGAGTTGCCGGGTACAAAAAGTCCGCGTTCCGGCCAGTTCACCATCGCCAGAAATTCCACATTTCGCTCCCTCAACCAGTGATAAATCTTTTCAAGCGAATTTTCTGTGTAATGTTTTGCCCACTCTTTTGGCCAAAAATCCTCTTCTCCAAATTCTGCAAAAGAGTGCCAATCCTGAAGCAGCAGTTCGGGCGAGTCTTTGATTCGCATCCGTTTTTGTTCGGGAGTTCCGGACATGCAAATACCGCCAAACGACCATTTTGCCAGGCCACCCAGGTTATCTTCTGTGTCACGGTCAATCAGCAGCACGCGCTTGTTGTGATCAAGCAGTTCAATAGCCGCTGCAATACCGGCAAGGCCCGTCCCAACAATAATTATATCCGCCTTATAGATTTTATCTGACATTCACAGATTCTTTTAAAATTTCATCAAACCAATATTTACAGATTTTTTTGATGAAGTTAAAACCGGGTAAACCCAAAATTCTGTCTGTTACAAAATCCCCATACCACATTCCGCATACCGATTTTCGCTAAGCGCTCTGCACCCATCGCCATGCTTAATAGAAACGGGCTTATCAACTCGTCAGACGAGGAATAAGCGGGAGTTTTGGATAGCTGTGATTTTTGCAATTGTCTTTGAGTATTACAAAATGGGTGATCTAATACTTAATCACACTTAAAAAAAGAAAAAGGTTTTTAAATGATGTATTCACTCTCAAATTCGTAATATCAGAGCAATTTATTTTTTTGATTTGATAAAGGCCCAATACAAACATTTACCTGTAATCAATTATCGTACAATTTATTGATGAACTCTATTCTCACAATTTCAGTGATATTTATGCTGGAACCAGACTTGTTTTTTGGCTGTTTTCTATTCACGTCTGTCGAAAATTAATCAAAACGTCAGATTCCTAATCCTAATTAAATCATAAAAACATGAAAACAATTAAAACTTTAGGGCTCGTTGTTGCATCTTTCCTCCTGATCGCTGCAGCCCCTTTTATTAATCCTGAGAAAGCAGAAAAAGCAAATAGTAATATTGTGGAATTGGCAGTTCAAACCGATGCACTTTCTACATTGGTTGCAGCTGTTGAAGCCGCTGGCCTGGTAGAAACACTTCAGTCAGATGGTCCTTTTACTGTGTTCGCACCAACAAACGAGGCTTTTGAAGCTCTTCCTGATGGCACGCTTGAGTCGCTTTTGATGGAAGAAAATCGTGATCAATTAATAGCTATTTTGAGCTACCATGTTGTACCCGGTAAAGTGATGTCATCCGATTTAAGTGATGGAATGACTGCAGAAACCGCAGAGGGTTCTTCTGTAACAATTAATGTGAGTGATTATGGCGTAAGCGTTGACGGTGCTTCTGTAGTTCAAGCAGACGTAGAAGCTTCAAATGGTGTTGTTCATGTGATTGATACTGTGATCATTCCTCAGCCTGAGGATAGAAGCTCTTACTAAGCTTACATATGCCAATAAAAAACCCGCATACTAAATAAGCATGTGGGTTTTTTTATTTAAATCGGACCTGTAATCCGGTCAATTCTTCTCTCAGCCTTAAGCATTTCAACCTGCTCAAGTATCATCTGATGGACATCCGGCTGGCTCAAATTCATATTTAATGAGTAAACTCCCCAAACCCCAATCTGCATGCCGCATAGCATCCATTGATACAACTACAACTCCACCCTGGCACCACCCCGCCGTGATGATTCCATCACCGCTTTCACAATCCGGATATCTTCCATGCCGTCTTCTCCGGGAACAATCGGCGGTTTGTTTTCCTTGATGGCCAGTGCATCATTATCCATCTGCCGCGCCTGCTGGTGGCCGGGATCGGGCTCAAGTACAGTTCCGTCACTTACCTCACCGCCCACACCGCTGTACGAGCTTGCCGGCCTCAGGTAATACCAGCCATCTTCACAGTCCACTTCAAGGTAATTCACATTTTCTCCCATGCTGGTTTTGCATTTCGCGATGGTTCCGTCATTAAATTCAATATCAAAAACGGTGGTTTCATCCACTTCACGGAACATCTCCTCGCGCTCCACACTCTGTATTCCGCTCACTGCCACTGCCTTTTTGCCGGTAGAATACCTGGCAGCGTTTATCGGGTAAACGCCCATATCATAGAGAGCCCCTCCTCCCATATCCAGGCTGAAACGCCAGTCATCTTCCGGCAGACCCTGTGCACGGTAACCGGCCGCTGTCCGCACTTCCGTAATCGGGCCAAACGTTTCTTCCCTGCCATATTTGATGATGGTTTGCGTGTTAGGCTCGTGCTGCATTCTGTAGCCGATGGTAAGCTGAACCCCGTTTTTCCTGGCTGCATCAATAATGGCCTGGCACTCTTCCAGTGTGGGCGCCATCGGTTTTTCGCACCACACATGTTTTCCGGCCTCTGCACCGGCTATAGAATCCCTGGCGTGAAGACCCGGCGGGGTTACCGAATAGATGATGTCAATATCGTCGTTATTGGCCACTTCGTGCATGTTTTCATAATTGTACACATTGCTGTCGGGGATGCCATATTTTTCCTGCCATACCGGGATTTTGGATGGCGTGCCGGTCACGATGCCGCGCAGTTCGCAATGTTCGGTTTTCTCCAGACCGGGAGCCAGCCAGTTGGTGGCGTAATTTCCAAGGCCCACCAGTGCAACGCCGAGTTTCTCTTTTCTTCTCGGGATGATGATATTCGGAAATCCGGATGCTGCCAGCATCATGGCTGCCC
>SLPZ01000218.1 GCA_007131725.1 Balneolaceae bacterium | reverse complement strand
TTGAATCATTCGGGATTGATATTTCGAAGCAGGGAATTCCGGTTGCACCGGCAGCACATTACTGTATCGGCGGAATTGAAACAGATCTTGACGGGCAAACCGGGGTTCAGGGATTGTATGCCTGCGGAGAAGTTGCCGCCACAGGCGTACACGGGGCAAACAGGCTTGCCAGTAACTCTCTGCTCGAATGCCTGGTGTTCAGCAAACGCGCTGTAGAACATGCAAGTGCGCATTGCAATAAAAAAAGGATTGTCGCTATACCCCTGATGGAATTTACACTCTCTGAAGAACTTGAAGAGCCTTTCCTGGTTCAAAAGAAAGTAGTTACGTCGCTGTTAAACCAATATGCCGGTATTGAGCGAAGCGCCGCAGGTTTAAATAGTGCCCTCGCCATCGTGGAAGAAGAACTAAAATCGCCGCTTTATCATTTTGGGAATGAATATTATCTGAAGCAAATGCGGGAGATGGTGAACATTTCCGAACTGATACTGAGAGGGGCATTAAGCAGGCAGGAAAGCCGCGGAGTGCATTTCAGAACCGATTTTCCCTACAAGAAAGATTCGGAAAAAGCAGCCATTCGATTCAGCAAAAAACTGTTTACCAGAAAACAGGCCGCATCATGATGGCGAAAGAAATTTCGGAAGAACTTTGGCTGGACAGTCTCATTGAGCGGGCACTCTCAGAAGATATTGGCTCCGGAGACGTTACAACAGAATCTGCAGTAGATCAGCACAAGAAAGCAAGGGCGGTTTGGATTTCAAAGCAGAATGGCGTTGTAGCAGGTTTGGATGTAGCCCGGAAAGTATTTCAAATTCTTGATGAAGAAATCACCTGGGAAGCCTGCACAAAAGATGGAAACACTGTTGCCGATGGAGAAGTACTTGCGAGGCTGGATGGAAATGCGCGAGCTATACTTACTGCCGAACGAGTAGCCCTGAATTTTGTACAGCGAATGTCAGGCATTGCAACAAAAACAGCCGAAATGGTTGATCTTTTGAAGGGCAGTTCAACAAAAATTCTCGATACCCGCAAAACGGTTCCCGGTTTACGCATGCTCGACAAATATGCAGTAAAAACCGGCGGCGGACTCAACCACCGGATCGGGCTTTTTGACATGGCACTGGTCAAAGAAAATCACATTCGGACAGCAGGAGGAATTACCCCTGCCGTGCAGAAAATTCGTTCTCACAAGCCTGGTGTTAAAATTGAGGTGGAAACAACCACTCTTGATGAAGTGAAAGAAGCCCTCATGGCTAAAGTCGATATGATCATGCTCGATAACATGAACCTTCAAACCATGAAAAAAGCAGTTGAAATTATCGGAGGCCGGGCAGAAACAGAGGCTTCAGGCAATATGACTTCCGAAAGACTGAGGGAAGTTGCCGCAACCGGCGTCAATTATATCTCAGTCGGTGCACTGACACATTCAGTGGCTGCTTTTGACATCAGCCAGCAAATAAAAGAAATTTATTAAGACGAAAAACTTTCATTAAAGCCTGCTTACAGACCTCTGATCCGAAACAAAGCATCTTGTCTAAAAAAAATTTTTGAACGAAAGAAAAAACAATAATTCATGCAAAATAATACTCAACAAAATCTTTTTGATGAAGTTAATCAGCTGCGAAGAGAAAAAAATGCCGTGATTCTTGCTCACAACTACCAGGTTCCGGAGATACAGGATATTGCCGATTTTGTGGGTGATTCTCTCGAACTATCACGCCAGGCGGCAAAAACCGATGCCGAAGTGATCGTGTTCTGCGGAGTGCATTTTATGGCAGAAACGGCATCCATTATTTCACCCGGCAAAACCGTGCTTATCCCCGACCTTGAGGCAGGATGTTCGCTGGCTGACAGTATTACCGCCGATCAGCTCAGACAATGGAAAGCGCAGCATCCTGATGCAGTTGTGGTTTCTTACATTAATACAACAGCCGAGGTAAAAGCAGAAACCGATTACTGCTGCACGTCTTCAAACGCCGTGGGCATTGTTAACTCAATCCCCGAAGACAAAGAGATTCTGTTCCTGCCCGATAAATTCCTGGGAGCCTACGTTGAAATGGTAACAGGCCGGGATTTGAACATCTGGCAGGGTGCCTGTCATGTTCATGAAAATATTGGAGAGCTGAATCTTGCAGAAAAACAAAAAGAACATCCTGATGCCGAAATGCTGATCCACCCCGAGTGCGGATGCTCCACATCATGCATGATGAAATCGGCCATGTATTTCGACTGTAAAGACGGCCATGTCTACTCAACAAGCGGAATGCTGAATAGGGCGAAGGAATCTGACGCAGAAAAATTTGTAGTGGCCACCGAAACGGGTATTATTTACAGAATGGAAAAAGAGAATCCCGGCAAGCAGTTTTTTGCAGCCAACGAAGATTCGGTGTGCGATTACATGAAAATGATTACACTTGAAAATTTACGTGATGCCCTGAAATATGATCAATATGAAGTAAAAGTCCCTGAAGAGCTGGCACAAAAAGCATTGCTTCCTATTGAGAGAATGCTTCAGGTATCCTGATCATAAACTTTGGAATGTATGACAATATTAGGCATCGAATCTTCCTGTGATGAAACTGCGGCAGCAATCTTTGCCGATGGAAAAATTTTGTCTAATATTATCGCATCACAAGCCGTGCACGAACAATTTGGCGGTGTGGTGCCAGAACTTGCGTCCAGGGCACATCACAAAACCATCTCAAAAACAGTGGCTCAGGCACTTAAAAAAGCTTCGGTTTCCGTTGATGATCTCGACGGAGTTGCCGTTTCCCAGGGTCCGGGGTTGATGGGATCACTGCTGGTGGGACTCAGTTTTGCCAAGGGGCTTGCACTGTCCCGAAAAATACCCGTCATCGGGGTTAACCACATCGACGCGCACATGTACGCCAACTTTATTGAACACGATGAGGTGTATCCGTTCGTTGCACTGATTGTATCCGGCGGGCATACCCGCCTGGTTTATGTTGAAGAGCCATTCAGGCACAAAGTTCTTGGGAAAACACGGGATGACGCTGCAGGCGAGGCTTTCGACAAAATTGGAAAAATCCTGGATTTACCATACCCGGCCGGCCCTGTTATGGATAAGCTTTCGAGGGATGGAGATCCGAAATTTCACGCATTCCCTCGGGCAATGATAAACAAGGGGCTCGACTTCAGTTTTTCGGGATTAAAAACAAGCGCACTCTATTATACGCAGGAACTTGAACCATCTTTCATCAAAAAACATTTACATGATATATGCGCCAGTATTTCTGACGCAATTACCGATGTATTAACCGTTAAACTTGAACGTGCAGCGAAGCAAAACAAAGTGAAACATATGATGCTTGCAGGCGGTGTTTCAGCCAATTCCATGCTGAGGGCAAAAGTGGAAAAAATGGCACGAAAATTGGGAATAAATCTGATGATTCCGGCGATGCATTACTGCACCGACAATGCCGCCATGATAGCAATAACCGGGGCAATGAAAGCACGTGAAAATCTTTACGATGATTTGAATTTAAAACCCTTCGCCAGGATGGAAGATTAAAAGGTTGCATTATTGTTGTAAAATTTTTGAATATTAGCTTATAAAGAGTTTTTGATAAATTTCTTTAATAGGAATGTAAATTCCTGATTTTATCAGAGTATATTTTTTTAAATATTGAAAGGTTCTGATTTACGTTTTATAAATTATTAGCAAATTATATCAGCAAAAGCAGTTGTAGAGAATATGGCAGATTTGCAGACACATATTCATGAGGAGATCGATCAATTCGTTCTGGATAAACAGCAGGAAAGTTTGCTTGCTGCACTGCTAAAACTATGCCATGAACATCTTGATTCTACTGACGATGAGCTTGTTACAAGAGCATTTAAACTTTGCTGTAAATCTCATAAAGGCGTAAAAAGAGCTTCTGGAGAGCCCTATTATATCCATCCGCTCGAAGTGGCCAAAATAATGGCAGAAGAGTTCAACATCGATGATATTTCAGTAGTTGCCGCCCTGCTGCACGATACAGTGGAAGATACCAGTGTTACTCTCGATAAAATTGAAGAACTGTTCGGAGCCACGGTAAGAAATATCATTGACGGCCTCACAAAAATCATGGGCGTTTTTGAAACTCGGGACACCAAACAGGCCGAAACGTTTATGAAGCTGCTGCTCTCGATGGCTGAAGACATCAGAGTAGTGCTGATCAAATTTGCCGACCGGCTTCATAACATGCGAACCATCAAACACCTGCCACAACAGAAGCAGTTGAACAAGGCCACAGAAACCATGGAGCTGTATGCACCGCTCGCACACCGTTTTGGCCTGTTCAAAATAAAAAATGAACTGGAAGACCTTTGTTTTAAAGTTATTGACCCGAATTCTTACAAATTCTTGGTACGCAAACTCAGAGAAAAACGGGAATCCAGGGAGTTATTTATTGATGAGTTTCTGAAACCAATAAAAAGTGAACTGAAAGAACAGAATTTTAATTTTGAAATAAAAGGCAGGCCCAAGCACCTTTTCTCTATCTCCCGAAAAATGCAGATGCAGCAAAAGCCGTTTGAGGAGATTTATGACCTGTTTGCCATTCGGATAATACTGGAGGAGCCTCACACAAAAGAAGATTGCTGGCGTGTTTACTCAATTATTACAGACTGGTACACACCCATCCCAAAACGTTTCAGGGATTTTATTTCAGTCCCCAAGGCAAACGGATATCAATCGCTGCACACCACCGTAATCACAAAAAAAGGCCGAAAAGTAGAAGTTCAGATCCGCACCCGGAAAATGGATTATATAGCTGAACAGGGTGTGGCCGCGCATTGGAAATATAAAGAGGGTAATAACAGCGGCAGTAAAGAATTGGATAAGTTTGTTCACTGGGTTAGAGATGTGCTGGACACACCACGCCCCGATGCGGCAACCGAATTTGTAAAAGATTTTCAGCTTAATCTGTATCAGGATGAAATTTATGTATTTACCCCGCAGGGAGAATTGAAAACCTTGCCGAATGGCGCTTCCTGTATCGACTTTGCTTTTGAAATTCACAGCGAAATAGGTGAGCGTGCCATTGCTGCAAAGGTGAATGGAAAGATGGCGCCGCTGCGCCAAAAGCTGAAATCGGGCGATCAGGTAGAAATCATTACCGGTAACAAAATTAACCTGAATCCCGATTGGATGGAAGATGTGGTTACCCACAAAGCCAAAGCAAGATTGCGGCAATTCATCAAACAAAAAGAGAGAAAAATAGCCAACGAAGGCCGCGAACTTTGGGAGAAGCGCGCCTCACGCGGTAAAGTTGAGATTACCGATCAGGAGCTTACCAAAATTGCAAAGCGATTCAAATTCAACGATGCCCAGGAAATGTTTTTTGAAATCGGCTCAGGTGCTTTTGATGTAAACGGACTTTATAAAGCTGTAAAACAGCTAAAAAGCAAAGGCCGCATCGATGAAGATCAGGACAAGGAAGAGGCGCGAAAGAAAATTGAAGATCAAACTGCCGATCACTATCACACATCCGCAAGATCGGCCGGTGAGGGCAAGGCACTTCTTGTTGATGGTGAACTGAGTGATGTTAAATACACTTATGCCAACTGTTGCAACCCGATACCCGGTGATAGTGTGATAGGATTCATCAGCCGCAACGGAGATGTTAAAATTCATCGCTCTAATTGTAAGAATGCACATCATCTGGTACGTACTGACAGCGAGCGAATTATTGATGTATCCTGGGCCAAAAATATCGATACTCAATTTCTGGCTGCTTTTAAAGTGGTTGGGGAAGACCGTGTTGGCCTGGTGAATGATGTTACCGAAGTTCTTTCGAAATCATTTCAAACCAATATGAAGAGCATTAATGTTAACAGTGATGGAGGGATGTTCGACGGTATTATTACTGCGTATGTAAACGATTTAAACCATCTTGAGAAAATCATTAAACAACTTGAAAAGGTTGATGGTATAAAAACCGTGATGAGATATGAGTGAAAGTCGCTATATCGCATAGGTACTAACACTTATATTTCTTTACTCACTACAATTTTCTGTGTGGTTTGTTCAAATCTTCATATTTTTATTATAGATATGCTGTAACTTGATGTTTAACCTTGCGACTATAAATTAAATCATACAATAATGGTTACCTATACAAAACGAGATATTGTCAGAACAGTAGCAGATCAAATGGAAGTTCCATTAAATCAGGCGGAACCCTGGGTTGATTCTGTAATTGATGCACTAAGAGGAAAAATGATGGATGCTGATCCCGTTTGCCGGATCGAACTCAGAAATTTTGGAGTTTTTGAGGTGAAGGAGACGAAAGCCAAGCCAAAGGCGCGAAATCCTAAAACCAACGAAGTTATTTACGTACCGGCTCACCGAAAAACTCATTTCAAACCAAGCAAAAAGCTCAAGAAATTCCTCAAACAACCACTTGAAGAAGTTAAAGGCAATAGCTGATTGAGCAGTTATGGACGTTTTTTGGGTGTTGATGTAGGCAGTAAACGGGTTGGTTTAGCCAGAACCGATTTGCTCAAAACGGCTGCCAACCCGATTGGTACATTTACACCCAAAGAATCTATTCAGGAAATAGAGAGGCAGATAAAAACTGAAGGCCCTGTATGCGGTATTGTTGTAGGCTGGCCCCTTACCCCCGAGGGAGAATCTACCAATGCAACAAGCCTGGTGATTGATTATATTGAGGTTCTTGAAAAAAAATTCAAGGATATTAAAATCTATAAAATGGATGAACGCTTTTCGTCTCGCCAGGCACTGAACATTATGGTGAAATCCGGTGTTCCAAAAATGAAAAGAAGGCAAAAAGGAAGAGTGGATAAAGCTGCCGCCGCCCTGATTTTACAGCAATTTTTAGAAGCAAATCCGGAACTTTAGCATGCCAATTTTACCCATAGTTACATATAACGACCCGATACTTCGCAAAGAAACCAGGCCGGTAGAAGAAAACAGTGATGAGCTGCAGAAGCTTATTGCCAACATGTTCCAGACCATGTACAATTCGAATGGAGTTGGCCTTGCAGCCCCTCAAATCGGGAAATCCATTCAACTGTTTGTGATGGATACCGATGAGGTAACCAAAGAGAAGGATGATGAAGACGACACCGGCCCGATGGTCTTTATTAACCCGAAAATTATTTCCAGGTCAGGGGATAAATATAAAATGGAAGAAGGCTGCCTCAGTATCCCAGAAGTACGTGATGAAGTTTCACGCCCCGAAGTAATCAAAATATCTTACCTCGATAAAAACTTCGAGGAACAAACACAATCATTCAAAGGATGGCAGTCGAGAGTTATTCAGCACGAGTACGACCATTTGAATGGAGTTCTTTTCATCGATTACCTGAGTGCGTTCAGGCGCAGGCTGCATAAATCACTTCTGAAAAAAATTGATAATGGCCGGCTGGAAACCGAATATCCCGTAAAGCCGAAAAACTTGATGAAAAGCGGATGAAGGCCCTCAACCTGGTTTTTATGGGTTCACCTGATTTTGCAGTACCCAGCCTTGAAAAACTGCATCAATCCCCCCATCATATTTCTGCTGTTGTCAGCAATCCCGATAAACGCAGAGGCCGACGCAGCAAACCCGAGCCTACCGATGTAAAAAGAAAAGCAATTGAACTTGGCCTGCCAACTATTGATGTTGAAGATCTTCATTCAAAAACATTCAGCGAAAAACTTGCAGGTCTGAAGCCCGATTTGCTTGTAATAGTGGCATTCAGGATTTTGCCATCTTCTATACTTGAAATTCCAAATATCGGCTCCATAAATCTGCATGCCTCCCTCCTTCCGAAATACAGGGGAGCAGCCCCAATCCACTGGGCAGTGATAAACGGCGATAAAGAAACCGGATGCACGATATTTTACCTCGATGAAAAAGTGGATACCGGGAAAATAATTATACAGGAAAAAACAAAAATCGGCCCGATGGATACTACGGGTGATCTTTATGAAAGGCTGAAATATTCCGGCGCCGAACTCCTGGCTGAAAGTGTAAACCTGATTGCTGAGGGAAAAGCCAGGCCGGTAGAGCAAAATCATGAAGAGGCAACACCCGCTCCAAAGCTTTTCCGGGATAACACAAAAATTGATTTTAGTCAATCTGCCCGGCAGGTTCACAATTTTATTCGTGGATTAAACCCGTTCCCGGTAGCCTGGTGCCGTTACGACGATGAAAAATTAAACATCTATTCATCTGCACCGAAACCTGAAAAAGATTTATCTACCGGGAAATTGAAATTTGAAGAAAATAAACTATTTGCAGGATGCGGCGAAGGTGCAATTGAGATTAAAAAGCTGCAATTGCCGGGAACAAAAAAAATGTCCGGCAGGGAGTTTGCTAATGGGTACAGCCTGGAGAAAACACTTCGCTGATTTGCCAGGCAGAATGGCACTATTTATATCACTTATAAAACCTTATGTTGTGGCGTAATTCAGACTGCAATAAAGTGACTAACTTTGAGCCTGATCTTTAATCGTTATACTATGTTACTTGACAAATACAGGCCAAAATATTTCTCTGA
>SLPZ01000215.1 GCA_007131725.1 Balneolaceae bacterium | reverse complement strand
GAAAAACTCTCAGTAGTACAAAGCCCACGAAACGAATTCGAGTTTCTCAAACAGAAAAGAAACCTTTTTTGCCAGGAAAGAATATTGCCTATTGACATTGGAGGCCATATATATGTTTTTCAATTTGCCAGGTTTCCATCCTCTATCAGAAAAGCACAAAAGATGCGATAGAAATAAACCTGAAAAACGGGAAAAGTGAGCAATTTGAAGGGCTCAAACTCGACCGGAAAACAAGCAACTCCATTTTCCAGCGAACCGGGGAGATTAAAAACGTAACCGTTCACCTGCAAGAAAACCATCTAAAATAATCAGCGAATGAAAATGGAAAGAATAACCGCAACACTTGTATTAATCCTGATGGTGATTTTAATGGCATCATGCTCAAATCAGAGAAATGATGATTTCTCATCAATTAATATCACGCCTGAAGAGATATTGGGCGATCCCTACTACCAGGCCATTTCGTTTGGAGCCTACCGGGAAACCACCCGTGAAATTCAGCCAACCATCCCGCAAATCAAAGAGGATTTGATGATTCTGCACGCGATGGGAATCAGGCTGCTGCGTACCTACAACGTGCATTACGATGAAGCTGAAAATCTATTAAAGGCGATCAGGGAGATCAGGGAAGATGACCCCGATTTCGAAATGTACGTGATGCTGGGTTTATGGATTGATGCGAAACACGCATGGACAGATGAACCGGAGCGAATCCGCGACCAGGACAGTCCGAGAAACGAAGTTGAGGTAGCAAGAGGCGTAGAACTGGCACAGCAATATCCGGATATAGTAAAGATCATAGCCGTGGGCAACGAAGCCATGGTGCACTGGGCACAGGAATACTGGGTTGAACCCTCCATTATCTTGAACTGGGTGAATCATCTGCAGGATCTGAAAGCAGCCGGAGAACTTCCCGAAACCCTGTGGATTACCTCGTCCGATGATTTCTCATCATGGGGAGGGGGCGGAGAAGAATATCATAAGCCGGAACTGGATGAATTGATCAGGGCTGTGGACTTTATCTCGATGCACACCTATCCCATGCACAACACGCACTACAACCCTGATTTTTGGGGAGTTCCGGAGGAAGAATACCATTTGAGTGATATGGAGAAAATTCACTCGGCAATGGACAGATCCCTTGAATTTGCTGTAAACCAATACAACGCGGTTGTTGAATATATGCGCAGTATTGGAGAAGATAAACCGGTTCACATCGGTGAAACGGGATGGGCAACGGTTTCGGACGAGTATTATGGGCCGGATGGAGCAAAAGCCACGGATGAGTACAAATCCGGCCTGTACTATCAGATGATTCGTGAATGGTCTGATGAAAACAACATTACTGTATTCTACTTTGAAGCGTTTGACGAACCCTGGAAGGATGCACAAAATCCGCTTGGTTCCGAAAATCATTTCGGGCTGATTAATCTCCAGGCGCAGGCAAAATATCCAATTTGGGATCTGGTGGATCAGGGTATTTTTGAAGGGCTAACACGCGATGGCAATCCGATTACCAAAACGTATGACGGAGACCTGGAGGCACTTTTAGAGGATGTATTGGTGCCGCCCACGGATGCCGAAATTCAGAAGAGAATACAGAGTGAAGAACAAGAAAACTAACGAATAAGCTATGTCTGCCAATAAAGTACCAGCAAGTGAACGAGTGCCGATAGTACAAAAGGCGTCTTTTGGGGCTGGCCATTTTGTATTAAACCTGTTACCCGGCGCATTAGGTGTATTTATGTTTTTCCTTCTTACGGCTTTTGGAATGGACCCATTCCTTGCCGGTTTATTAGGAGGATTACCAAGAATTTTTGATGCAGTCTCTGACCCCATTATGGGATATATATCAGATAACACCAACACGTCCTGGGGGCGGCGGCGACCGTATATTTTCATCGGAGCAATACTAAGCGGTGTCTTTTTTGTTTTGCTATGGCAACTCGATGAAACCAACACTGTAACCTACAATTTTTGGTACTTTCTAATTATGTCAATGGTTTTCCTGGTTGGGAATACTATGTTTGCCACTCCTTTGATTGGCCTTGGTTATGAAATGACCGACAATTACAACGAGCGTACCCGGCTGATGGCTTTTTCGCAAACCATCGGCCAGATTGCATGGATGATTGTTCCATGGTTTTGGGTTCTTGTGGCGAATCCCAACCTGTTTGAAAGCCAGGCGGTTGGTGTTCGTCAGCTTTCCATCATGGTTGGCGCTTTATGTATAATTTTAGGCCTGCTGCCGGCAATATTTTGTAAAGGGATCGACAGCAGTAAAATTGAAAACAGAGATGAACTATCTTTTTCCAAGATATTCGCAAGCCTTAAATCTCTGCTAAAAGGCATCGGATTAATTGCGAAAAACAAACCATTTTCAAGGCTTTGTGGGGCAACATTCCTTGTTTTTAATGGATTTCAGATGGTAGCATCCTTCAGCTTTTTTATCATCGTTTTTCACATGTTCAATGGCGATTATGGATTAGCCGGAAACTGGCCGGCCTGGTTTTCAACCGTTACGGCTATAACTACTGCTTTTCTTGTAATACCCATTGTATCCAAAATTTCAGATCATTTTGGCAAGAGAAATGCATTTATCATCTCAACGGCCCTGTCCATTATTGGGTATATCCTGAAGTGGTGGGGATTCGATCCTGCTAACCCATGGTTAATGTTTATGCCAATTCCATTTATGGCCTTTGGCCTTGGTGGCCTTTTTACACTGATGCTGAGTATGACCGCTGATGTTTGCGACCTCGACGAGTTGAAAAATGGAATGCCGCGAAAAGAAGGAACTTACGGCGCCATATACTGGTGGATGGTAAAAGTTGGCCAGGCACTTGCGCTTGTTTTGGGAGGCCTTGTTTTAAGCCTTGTTGGTTTTGACCAAAATGCTGCCACTCAAACAGTACAAACGATGACCAATCTTCGGCTTGCCGACATCTTTATTCCGGCATTTACCGCAGCTTTGGCAATATGGGTGATGTGGGGATATGACCTTACCGAAGAAAAAGCCGCCGAAATTAAAAAAGAATTAGTTCGCCGAAGAGGGGAATTATGATAATTGATTGGTTCATCAGTTTTCGGCGATCAAAACTCTTATAAACGGAATTAAAACTTACAAATAGAATTAAATATTAAAATGTCATACAGATCAGAAAAATTTTTACGCTATAAGGGTACTAATGTGCCTGACCAAATCCGCATGTTAAAGAACTTGCAGGAACACGAACTAAAGCAGTTGTTTCTTGACCTGCTGAATAATGGAGTACACGGATTTTGCTTCAGCCTTTATGAAGAGGGACAACAGCCCGGTGATACTATTTCTGAAGATCAGATACGCCGAAGAATGAAAATTTTAGCGCCTTACACAAAATGGATACGATCATTCTCCTGCACGGAAGGCAATGAGTGGATTCCCAAAGTAGCCAAAGAGTATGGCATGAAAACATTAGTTGGTGCATGGTTGAGCAACGACCAGGAAAAAAACAGGGAAGAGATAGATGCTCTGATTAAACTTGCAGACCAGGGGTTTGTAGATATTGCCGCGGCAGGCAACGAAGTACTCTACCGAAAAGATTTAGAAGAACATGAGCTGCTTGGCTACATTGAAGAAGTAAAAGCTAAAACAACAGATGAAATTCCTGTGGGCTATGTGGATGCTTATTATGAGTTTGTCAAGCGCCCGCAACTGTCTGACCTGTGTGATATAATTCTTTGTAACTGCTATCCATACTGGGAAGGTACGCCTTTCGAATATTCGTTCGACCACATGCGACACATGTATCAGCTTGGTATTGATGCCGGAAAAGGAAAACGAGTTGTGATTACTGAAACAGGATGGCCGAGCCAGGGGGAAGGTTTAGGTGGTGCGAACCCTTCACACATCAACGCGATGAAATATTTTATTCAAACCCATCTTTGGGCTGTTGAAAATGACATAGAGACATTCTATTTCTCATCATTTGATGAAGCCTGGAAAGTGGGGGCAGAGGGCGAAGTTGGAGCTTACTGGGGCATTTGGGACAGCAAAGGTAAACTGAAGTTTGGATAATGGATACATTTAAAGCATTGGGAATTTCACCGGGCAGGGCAATCTGTTACTCAGGTTTCAGAGAGGAACAAGTTCCGGGGGAATCTTACCCGAGTTATGAACAGGTTAAAGAGGATCTGCTGATATTACAGCCCGATTTCAAGTACCTGCGCATGTATGATTCCGGCCGGCATACGCAAACCACTTTGGAAGTAATTCGAAATGAAAATTTCGATTTCAAGCTGATGCTGGGTGCATTTATCGTTGCAGAGATGAATAATTTTAACTGTCCCTGGGGTGGAGTTTATTCGGAGGAAAAACTTGAGGAGAACATCACATTAAACCGGGAAAAAATCCAAAAGTTAATCGAACTTGCAAATGCTTATCCTGATATTATTTTTTCACTTTCTGTGGGGAATGAAGCATGTGTGGGATGGACCGACCACTACGTGCACGAAAATAAAGTGCTGGAGTATGCGAAACTTGTGAAGGCAGGAGCAAAGCAACCGGTTACATTTTGTGAAAACTACGAACCCTGGCAGTGTAAACTGGAGAACCTTGCCCGCGAGCTTGATTTTATCTCGGTACATACCTACCCGGTTTGGGAGTACAAGCATATCGATGAAGCACTGGATTACACAAAACAGAATTACTACTCGGTTGCAGAAAAGTATCCCGATAAACCGGTGATCATTACGGAAGCGGGCTGGGCTACAAACTCAAACGGCAGAGGTATCAATCCGGAAAATGTGAATGAGCTCTATCAAAAAATCTATTATGAAAAGCTCATGGCATGGGTAGAGAAGGAGAAGATTCTCACCTTCTTCTTTGAAGCCTTTGACGAGCCATGGAAAGGATCACCGGAGCCGCTTGAACCCGAAAAGCACTGGGGTATCTACAAGGTTGACAGAACCCCGAAGCTTGTGATGAGGCCGTACGAAAAAGCGGTGTAAAGCAAATTTATGCGTAATTTATAAATAGAAGTATTTCTCTAAAATAATCAGGATCGCCATGTCAATTGAACTAATCATATTAATTACCGGAATCATTCTCGTTTTACTGGCAATAATTGGTGGTATTAAGCTCAACATTCAAACAAAAGGAATTTTTGTAATGGTAACGCTGGGAGTAATAGGCATAAGTTTGGTCAGCTATGGCGGTTTTACATATGGCATACTGAATCAAATGGGCCACATGGAATATTACGCAACAGCCTCTAAACTGGATGTTGAATATCCCATTCAACGGGTGCAGGTTATTTCACCGGTTGAGAATGATCGTGTGCAGTGCCGTATTCTAACAATGGGTGTTTATCCGCAGGGTCACGATAAAGATATCTGGGTGTTGCTGCTGCCAACTGATGACATGTACTATCCTCAATCAGACCATACCAATACATCGTATAAACGAAATGGGGAGTGGCAGGTAATTACCCGGTTTGGCGGTTCTAAAGATGAGCCTTACGATTTAATTGTGTTTGAAGCCGATGAAGCCGCTTCCGAATTTTTTACCGCTACCATTCAAGTGTGGCAAAGTAACATGTATTATCCGGGGCTTACGGAAGATGAAATCCCCGAAACCGCCACCGAAGTCGACCGCATAACAATCAGCCTTGCCGAGAATTGCAGGGGTGTTTACTAAATTTTATTACTTGCCAGGCAAAATGCATTAGACTCAGTGCAGGTGTTTATTTTATCAATTTTCGCAAATACAGAGAATTTTCCGGCAGTCTAAACGAAAAATTCAAGTAAGAGCTAATTCTTTACAGTCTCCACCACCGCATAAAATGCAAGTTTGGGATTGCCATCGCGGTCAAAAAGCAGCGGATAGTTGGTGCGCCCGCGAACAGGCCAGTTGTTTTTCCATGAATCCCCATCCGTTACTCCCCAGAAGGTTACCCTCGAAATCTCATCACGGTTATCTGCAAAAATTTCGAAGATATCGGCGTATCGCTCTGCAAGTTTATGCTGCATCTCTTCAGGCAGTTTGTCGGGATAGGGATTTAATTCATCCTGCAGCTCAACCTGAAGATTAATATCGGCGCCTTCGTATTCGGTGGCTGAGGGCAATACATCAAGATCCAGCTCGGTAATCATCACATCAAGCCCCAGTGCGGAAATATCGGAGATGGTATTCCGGATTTCATCCAGAGATGGCCAGTCCAGGCTATAGTGCCCCTGTGTCCCGATGGCGGTGATCGGAATTCCCTGTTCCATCAACTGTTCAGCAATACGGACTGCCCCTTCTCTCTTTTCAGGGATTTCGAGTGAGTAGTCGTTATAATAAAGTTCTGCTTCGGGGTCGGCTTCATGGGCAAACTGAAATGCTTTTGCGATATACTCCTCACCGATAATTTCCAGCCAGGGAGATTGACGCAGGGTTCCGTCGTTGTTCAATGCTTCGTTCACCACATCCCAGCCGTGAATCCGCCCCTTGTAACGGCCAACCACCATGTGAATGTGATTTCGCATCCGTTCCAGTAATTCCTCGCGTGATACAGGATGTCCGTCATCATCGAGAAAAACCCAGTCCGGAGTCTGATTGTGCCAGACAAGCGTGTGGCCCACGATGAACATATTGTTGGCTTCACCAAAATTCACAAATTGATCGGCTGCATCAAAATAGAAGTGGCCTGGTTCCGGATGCACCCGTTCCCATTTCAGTTTATTTTCGGGTGTGATGGAATTGAAGTGATATTCGGCCAATTCCAGGGATTTTGGATCATCACCCAAAACCATTCGATTGTCGAGGGCAGCGCCGATCAAAAAATAATCCTCGAAAACTTCCTTCAGCGGTAATTCCTCTGCCGGCTCTTGATTGCAACCGGTAAAGGAAAAAAAGATCAAAACGAGAAATAACTGAGGAATTTTCATGCAAAAATATTACCGATAAATTAAGCTCCCGGATTTCACGGAAGTTGTTGATGCAGGCCTCCAGTGCATCGAGCGGGGGTACTCCTTCGATTTCATACTCAATAACAAACCATTCAATGCCGCCCACGGTTTTTGAGGCCTCGATAATTCCGGGCCAGTCTGCAAAAGCGTACAGCAAGGCATAGTACAGGCTGCTTGTGCCAGTTTCACCTTCGTTTAATAATTACTGAAATTTGGTGCAAATCTACGAGAATATTTATCACTCGTCAGGAACAGGAATTTCGATAGAAATTTTCGTTCCCTCACCTTCCTTTGAATCAATCCAGATGTCTCCGTTAAGCTGAGCGGTGATGTAGAGAGCCTTAGTCAGTCCAAATCCTCCGCCCATGGTGGGGCGGTCGCGAACATTTTTTCCGCGATAACCATACTCAAATACCCGGTCAATTTCACTTTCAGGAATGCCGATTCCATTATCCTGAACTGTAAACCGGAGAGTATCTTTTTTCTGTGAAATACCTACATGAATATGCCCGCCTGGCGGAGTGTATTTACGGGCATTGGCAATCAGGTCGCGGATTACATCCTTAAAGATCAGCGGCATGCTGATGTAACTGTTGTTATCACTGTTTACCTCAAAATGCACCAGGTAATCACTTTCCCCTTTTTCGGCAATGTTTTGAATGATCTGATATTTACCTTTACTGTTTTTTTCTACAGCATGGAAAAATTTATTGAAATCTTCTTTGAATTCTTCAATGGTAAAGCTTTCCCATACTGCGGGATTTTCAAGCTGCCGATTCAGTTCATCCGAGCGGATATCCATCACTTTAAAAACTTCAGATAGAATGACCCTTGATTCATCGATTTCTGACAGAACCTCTTTGTCCTTTTCCAGCGTTTCAAGTTTATCGATGGCTTTTAATACTTTTTGTTGAAAAGCCCGGATATTTTTAGGCAGGAAAACTTTTTTATCCCGGCTATGCATCTTTTCTGAAAGATAATCGGTGATGTGGATGATCTGATCAAGAATAGCGCCGTTTTCGGACAGTTCCTGAAGGATTTCGAGCTGCAGCCTGATGACACTGATCACATTCAGAAACGAGTGCATTTCAACGGCATTAAACTGGCTGGGTGTAAGTTCGTGTAGCAGTGATAGATGTTTGGATGATACTTTCATAAAAAAAGTTATTGCCCATTTTAGTTATTTATTCTGTGTAATGTATGCAATGAAAATTTTTTATAAATAGTGGAATCCCTGAAATCAGTTAAAGTTTTGAAATTCGATTTATAACTGTCTCAAGCATCTGCTTGTGTCCTTGGTGCCTTCCCCCGAGGTTTTTTACATCACTCATTATCTACATAAAAAGTCGGCAGACGAAAAAAGAACTCGTCAGCCGACGGGTGTACGCTCTTCCCAGACGTAAACCTTATCTCCGGCCCGGACTTTCTCTTCAATTTTGATGGTGCATTCTTCACCTTTTCCAGCCTTTGAAGCGGGTTTTTCATCGACCCAAAGTGAGTGCGGCACCGTTTCAACAACACCGGTTGCATTGCCGATAATCAGCAGTGGTTTGTCCTGCAAAATTTCTTTCGATTTTACCCTGATATGTGCTACGCCTGCCTTGGGATAATAGTGGAGAACTTTTCCGGAAAACTCTTTTTTTCGGGTTGATG
>SLPZ01000043.1 GCA_007131725.1 Balneolaceae bacterium | reverse complement strand
CTGCAATAATAACAGTTGTTTTGCCTCTGGAGGTTACTTCTTTGCAGTAAACCCTGGCGTTTTCCTGGCCTTTAAAAAACTTCATGGGCCTTACGCCTTTGCTTTTTGCGTCGGGCTCTTCTTTATCATAAAGCTCACGGTTGACATGATTCCCCAATATCAACTCACAAATATGATTAAACTTCTTTTTATACCGTTTATCCTGCCGAAAGAACTTCAGTAGTTCCTCAGCATTCTCTTCGTCAACGGCAATTGATCGCCTGCCATCAGAAGATTCTTTTATTATGATTGCAAACCATTTCAAAAGTTAATCTATTGCTTAATAATTTCCAATTTTTGAAATTTTTGGAGGTATATCATGCTTGTCCGGCACTTATTGTTCTTTTAACAAATCAAGTTTATCAACCTCCCCCATAACCCTCTCCGTCTCCACAAGCGCTACAATAATCTTCTGGTAATGCTGTATCTTCTTCATACTCAACGTACGCCCTCGCCTATCTTTTAGCCATTTTTGGGCGGGCTGGTAACCGCCGATGGTAAATTCCCGGGCTTTGAGGGAGTTATTGCCAACTTCTTGATTAAACTCGATACAACTTAAAAATTTTTTTAACAATCCAAACGTTACTATATTGAGTGTGAATCTGAAATCGGGCAAGTCCCGTTAGTAGGATTCCCCCGGGGCGGTGAAAGCCGTCCCTTATTTTTTTGTGTTACTGCTCCACAATTCCCAGCACATTTTTTGTTGATGCAGCTGTATTTAGAACCGGCATCAATCTCTTGTAAAAATTGTGGCCACCTTTCTTCTTCATATATTTGTTCGGCTCATACATCTGCCTGGCCGAATAGGCAATTACATCCACAATTTGATTGAAAAAGGAGTGTTGTGAGTCTTTCAGTACCGGGTCCTCAATAATATACCGAATGTTCATGTTTCTGTATCCACCCTGGTAAAGAGGTGTAATATTTGGAACCGGGTTGAAATGCCTCAGTTTTCGAAGTAAACGTTTTAGTTTTTCACCGTCTGTATTATCCGGAAAAATCATTCCTCGGTCATCGGGATTGGCCGGGCCGGGAAAATTCTTGTGACGCATTGTGTTTTCGAATCGTTGTATTAGCAATGTCCAGGCAAATTCAAATACATCATCTTCCTCGCGCCGATTACGCTTATCAATACAAACGGTAGTGACTGAAATGTCTGAATTTGAAGCAACCCAGTCGATGCACTGCTTCATGACGTCAACCCTGTCATGCCGTTTGATTCGTTTCAACTCACCGGGACTGTTGATAAAATCGGTAGCATGGATTTCTTCTCTTAATTTCAATCCTTTCGTATTTCGTAAATGTCGTCGGAAACCTACAAGATTATCAAGCATGTCCCTCCATCTTAATTCGTGAAAGACAATGGATGAAAGGATAAAAATAACGTGTTGGACTATTGGTATGAACACCAGGGTCCCCGCTCTCATCTATGTACATCAAATACATATTTCGCTGATTTTATTTATCTGTTATCTCAAAAACCCCATCAACCACCCCCACAACCCTCTCCGTCTCCACCAGCGCCACAATAATCTTCTGATAATGCTGTATCTCTTCCATACTCAGCGTACGCCCTCGCCGGTCTTTGAGCCATTTTTGGGCGGGCTGGTAGCCACCGATGTAGAACTCCCAGGCTTTGAGGGGGACGTTACCGAAGTACTGCTCGTCGTTGATCCAGACTTTACCGGTTTTACTTTCTTTGGCATTTGCGACTGTGCTGCCCTTACCTGACACCCCTCCCGCTTCGCGGCTCTCCCCTCGAAGGGAGACTTCTTTTCCTGATCCGGACTCATCATCAAGTACGAAACCCGGGTCGGTTTTGGTGATGCGCCGGGTGATTTCGTTGCTGCCGGACTTGGAGTAGGTGGTGATGAACTCGTTGAGTGCCGAGTGCTCCATCAGGTGTAACTGACGCAGTTCGCCGCCCAGCTCCACCAGTTGCCAGAACTGTTCCGGGTCCTCCGGGTAGGGCACGCGGGGGAAGTCGATTTTCAGGAACTCTTTGTAGGTCTCGCGATAAGTGGGTGAGTGTAACACGGTATAAATATAATCGAGCAGGTTGCCATTTACAAAAAGCCCCTCCTTGCGGTGTGTTGTTCGCCGGCGGTAGGGGTTGGGGTGGTCCCAAAAAGAGGGGTTGGGGTGCTTCTCAAACTTTTTCGAGCGCCTGTTTCAGGTCATCTAACAGGTCTTCGGTATTTTCTATCCCGGTAGAGTAGCGAATCAGGCTTTCAGAAATTCCGAGGCTTTTTCGCTGCTGTTCAGACAGCTCTACGTGGCTCGTAGTCCGCGGCGGGCCGGCAAGTGTGCTCACCGATCCGAGGCTTGCCGCCAGGTGGACAAACCGCAGACTTTGCAAGAATATCTTCACAGAGTCGTATCCGCCGTAAAGTTCAAAACTCATCACGCCGCCAAACCCTTTCATCTGCCGTTTGGCGATATCATGGCCCCGGTGAGATTCGAGCCCCGGATAGTACACTCCGGCTATTTTCGGATGATCTTGCAGATACCGGGCTATAGCAAGCGCGTTCTCGTTATGGCGCTTCACACGTAGTTCGAGCGTTTTGATGCCCCGAATCACGTTGTATGCCGTTTCCGGATGCAGAGTGGCCCCCGCAATCTCACGATACTCAAAAATAGTTTTTACCAGAGACCTGTTTCCGCAAACAAGCCCGCAAAGCGTGTCCGAATGGCCTCCAAGGAATTTTGTTGCGCTGTGGATAACAAGGTCAGCCCCTAACTCCAAAGGATTCTGGTTGACCGGAGTTGCGAACGTGTTGTCTACAGCGACGATAGCACCCTCCTTTTTTGCAGCCGCGGCAATTCGCTGCAGATCGATAATTTTCAGCGTGGGATTGGTGGGCGATTCAAGATAGACAAGAGTGCACCCTTTTGCTATCTCCTGCTCGAGCGATTCATGGTCTTCCGTTTCACAGAGGGTTACTTCAATATTCAGCTTTGGCAAAAATTCCAGGAACAGCTTGCTTGTGCCTCCGTACGAATCCCTGATCGACACCACACGGTCGCCGGGTTTGAGCAGTGAAAAAAGAGAGTTGCTGATGGCCGCCATACCCGTTGAGAAAGATGTGGCCGCTTCGGCACCTTCGAGAGCCCGGATCTTCTCTTCCAGCACAGCCACCGTGGGATTGGTGTTCCGGCTGTAGATGTGCCCCTCTTTTTCTCCTTTGGCCACTCTGTACCATTCATCAAGGTCATCATAGGCGTAAGTTACCGTGTTCACTATCGGGACAGTAGAACTACCCTCTGCAAATAGCTTCTCCTCACCCGCCCATACGGACAATGTTCCCGGCTTATTTTTCTTAAAATCCATACTTCAAATATTGGTTCGTTCTTCTATTCAATCCACTGAAGATGACTGTGAATATGATCAATCCTGAACCCTTTTTCAATCGGTTTAAATCTGTTTGTTATCCATCATTCGCAATTTAAAGAGTTGAGCATCAGCAATAGTAAAAATAGCAGATATGAAGAGATGATGTGATAGTATTCAAGGTAGCAGTAAAGTGAACGTTTTACGTGTTTGTAGTGCTTTTCAAAAAATCAAAGCACACAATGGGAACAGACTACAAGGAAAAATACAGCTTAGAGCCGCATGAGGTCGATCGGATTATCGGCATGGCGTGGGAAGACCGAACGCCTTTTGAAGCCATCGAAGCACAGTTTGGGCTTAGCGAAGATGAAGTGGTTGATTTCATGCGCCGGAACCTTAAGCGAAAAAGCTGGGAGCGATGGCGACGAAGAGTTTCGGGCCGTAAGACTAAACACAAGAAACTGCGTAAAAACGATGTGAAACGCTTCGTATCACCTGCACAAAATCCAATCACAAACAATCGCATCAGCAAGAAGAAGTATTAGGGACACAGGCTTAAGAAGACCGTTTAAATCAAAGAGGTGTGCAGATCGGACGGCTTCAAGGCTGCATGAATGGGCAAGTTGGAATAAAAAATTATAAGAACCTCTCATCTGCTACACCCTCTCCCGTCCCTGTTATAGCTGACATTACCCATGTAATACACTGATTTTAATAAAATATATTGCAGCACAACGTTTTAAAGCGTTAAGGCTATTGGTTGTTCATTTTGGCTTGATCCAAAACGAACCAAAAGATCAAGGCTGTGAATAAATTGGCGCACTCATTGTAGCTGCGCTGAACAATTTGAATGGTCCATCACGGTTTGTCACTGTAATCAAAAGACTTGGCCGGTAACGAATTGTTCTTTCGCGCATCTACAGATTCACTGTTTCGCCAATTTATTCAAGGTCGGGTTGTTTGCACAGTAAACATCATAACCAGCACATAATTTTTTATGGGTAATGTCAGCTGTTATAGCCGGAGGTACCTCCATTTAAGTGCAATTATTCTGAACAGCTGGAAAATAAGATTATGTTTATTTTATAAACATGTTTATATTAGCATCAGAAACTAAAAAAAACAGACCAATGATTACAGATTCAATTACCGGCTCTATTCACATCGCAGCATCCATTGCTGCGCTAATTTCGGGCACAGGCGTGCTTATAATGGCTAAAGGTTCGCGCGCTCACATCAGGATGGGTTATTTCTACACTTTTTGTATGATTGTGGTGCTGATCACCGCTTTCATGATTTACAGGCTGTTTGGCGGCTGGGGCATGTTTCACTGGGCGGCTGTGATTAGTACAGCTACAATCGCTGCCGGTATGCTACCCATATTGCTGAAAAAACCGGCCGGCAGCTATATCTCACTTCATTTCAGTTTTATGTACTGGAGCGTGATTGGCCTATACGCCGCCTTTTTTGCAGAACTCTTTGTGCGCCTGCCGATGGTGGTGGTGATCGACGGTGTGCCCAACTATTTTTTCTACATGATGGTCGGGGTTTCGGCTATGCTGACAACCGGAATTGGCGGCTACTTTTTTTACAGGTTCTTTCCCGCATGGGAGTCAAAATTTTCTACCAAACCGATCAATAAATGAATTGATTGTTTTTTCAGGCATTTGATTACATAAGACATCTTTAACACAGAACAGTAAAATTTCACTTTTTAATCATTCAATTATGAAAGAAAAAACGTTTAACGAGAAAGAGGCTGTAGCTGTCATTCAGCAGATGGTGAACGCTGGGCGATACAACATAAAACAGGATGCGGTTCATCTGCTCGTCTGGGGCTGGCTGATTCTGGCCGCATGCCTGGTGCACTACCTGTCGTATCTTGCGCAATTTCCGGAAGGTTTATATGTCTGGACGGTTGTGATTGTGCTCGGCATGGCTGCATCGATGTACACCGGCTGGAAGCAGGGTCAACAAGCGAAATCTCAATCGTATATCGACAGAATCAACCGGTATCTCTGGCTCGGTTCACTGGTACCGTTTGCCATCGCCATTGGCATCGGCCTGACCTATGACTGGATCTTTGCCTACCCAGTGTTTGCGGCAATTTTTGGCTGGGGTAATTTCATCAGCGGCGGCTTGCTAAAATACAAACCGCTGGTATGGGGTGGCGTAGCGGCCTGGATCTTTGCCGGTTTGATGCTATTTTTCACCGGACCAGAAATTCTGCTCCTCATGGCTGCCGCCATATTCTTAAGCTACCTGGTACCCGGCCACATGATGATGAAACAGCCATAAGATGAAAGAGCTCGATCCGCTTCTGCACAACCAGCTTCGCCTATCAATCATGGCACTGCTGGCTCAAAACGAATCGGTAACCTTCTCTTACATTGTTGATAAAACAGACGCCAGCCGGGGCAACGTCAGCGTGCAGCTCACTAACCTGGAAGAGGCTGGCTACATTGAGGTTCAAAAGAAATTCGTGGGCAAAAAACCGCAGACATCGGCCAGCATCACATCAACAGGGATGCAGGCGATGCAGGAGTACACGGAGGCGTTAAAATCTTATCTTGATTTGTGATATTTAGGCTTCAACTGTTACTACCTCTTTTGAATAATACCAGTCACTCCGGCACCGATCTCCAAACGCCAATTTCACCGAGAAGCTCTCCTATCGAATCCAGGCTTTGGCCGTGTGCAAACATGTAGATTTCGCCATCATCGCCCACGATCACGTGGGGCGATACCACCCGCAGATCGTTCCATGAGCCGGATTCGCCGGGACCTAAAACGGGGTTGTGCTCACTGCGCTCCCATTTGATTCCGTCCTCCGAGTGTGCAAGACCGATGTAGATCGGGGTTTCATCCAGGTCCAGCGGTTCTTCGTAGCCGGAGTACCACATCATATATTCACCATCCATAATTTTCACACTCTGTTCAAGAATGCCCTGATCCCAGGAATCCAGGTCACGCTCAAATACGGGATTTTCAGGGTGCGGCTTCCAGGTTTCGCCCTCATCGTCCGAAATCAAAACACCAACTCCCACCGTAGTTCCTGCACCGGAGTAGTAGAGCCTCCACTGCCCTTCCGGCGTTTTCACAAACGTTGGGCCCGTAATAAAAGCGTGATCCCATCCATCAGGATCCGGCGTATAAATGGGCGATTCGGAGCGTTCCCACTCAATGCCTTCACTGTCAAGCGAGTTCATCTGGCCAAAACCCGGGTCATCAAAAAAGCTGGTCTCATAGCCGAGGTACCACATCGTCCAGTTCTCCTCTTCCGGGTTCCACCGTGCTGATACCGTTTCGCGGTGTTTATTCCAGACATCCTCTTTGAGTTCGAGTACGGGGCGGTCTGACGGATTGAGGGTAAAGCCGAAATTTTCATCAACCATCGCGCGGCCAACTACGGGTCCTCCCAGGTCACCGCCGGTTGAAAACCAGGCAACCCATTCGCCGCCTGCTCCCCTTGCCACCCATGGATCTGTCTGGCCGAGACAGTACCACTCTGGGCAATCGGGCTGGGAAATCTTCGGGTTGCCATCCACTTCTTCCCAAACCACTCCGAAACGTTCTCCGGGTGGTATATCAGAATTGGTTTCCGAGTCTGTTGAAGTTTCTGAACATGTACACAGAAACAGGCTGAAAGCAGCCAGTAAAATCTTGATTTTCATGAAAGTCGGTTTTTATTCGAACACTCATAAAATTAATGGATTAGAGTCGTGAAAAAAAGTGAAAACGAGCTGTAACTCTGACATCATTTCGACATATGAATTTATTGGTGAATGTCACCTTCTTTTCAAAACTTTTGAGTAATACACATTTTCAATTTATCTAAGAAATAGTCCCGGGATATCAGCAATAGTATATGCCCGATAGCCTTCGGGGCTATGTTCGGAAGCATCGTCCATATTTCAGAGCTCCTAAGGAGCGGAAGCCACTACCAAATTTTGAAAAATAAGCCGTACAACTGAGATATTTTCATTTGAATCTTTACCAGACATCTATGTGCCTATTTTGGTTGACATACAGCAGACTATATCTTAAAATTGCCGAAGTTATGAATAACATAAATCTAAACATGGCACCGGCGGAGAAGCATCTCAGCCCGGAGAATTTCACGGACAAAGTAGATTTAATGCTCCGTATCATTGGGATGATAAAGCTGGCAGGGCGACATCAAACCAAAAATGAGCCGTAATTACTAAAAACCATTGAGGTTATTTTGGCAACAAAACCAACAAAAGATGCACTGCTGCAACAGCTTATTCAAGCATCATCCGATACAGTAGACCTGAGAAGAAAGAAGGACCTTTCGGAAATAGAGCAAACAGCCGATGCCTTATTCCGGAACTTGAGCAGCAAAGAGATAGAATCGCTTGAGGAAGAGTATTCCTCCGATTCCGCCATACCGCTGGGATTTAAAATTTCTATAAAGCTCGCCAGGTCAAAGAATCACATCGCACAGTTTGACGAGCCCGCTCATGTATCGGCCGTTATTGCCATGTATAACGAGCATAACCGGATCAAACCATTAAGCGAGCATCCCAATGGCGAAGACTTCCTCAGGGTAAAAGTCCATCAGTTGAACTGGCTGTTTAAGGATTCCCCTAACTACAGTTGGGATCTGACACTTGTTGACGACGGATGCCCCAATAACTCGGGGAAAACAGCAGAGAAGATCGTTTCCGAAGCTGCCTATCCTAACGTAGATGTGCTTTTTTTGGAACACGCCGTAAAGGAAGGGATGCCTGTGGCATCCGGACTGTACGAGACGGGTGACAGCCAAAAGGGAGGCTCTATCCTCTACGGTATGTACCATGCTACACGGGAAGAAAAAGAGAATCATGTGGTATTATACACTGATGCAGACCTATCCACGCACCTTGGCCAGGCAGGCCTGCTGACAAAACCAATTCTTGAAGACGGTTGCCTCGCTGCGATAGGATCCAGACGCAAAGAGCATTCGGTTGTCATTAAAATGGGTCAGAGAAACGACAGGGGAAAGCTGTTTATCTACTCATGGAAGCGGATGTTGCCTGAACTGGGCTATATAACGGACACCCAGTGCGGATTTAAAGCGTTTGACGGAAAGATTGTCCAGAACATCGTAATGCCATCCTTTGAGAAGAAATTCGCATTTGATATCGAGCTTCTGCTTAAGACAGAAAAAATAAGAAAGTTCTCAATACATAAATCTCCTATCGCCTGGATCGACAGCGAGGCAGAATCTACAACAACGGATATACAGCCTTACCTTCCGATGCTGAAAAGCATAAGCCATATGTACAAAAAATATGGAAACAGGAATGATCTATCTGACGAGTTCTCGAACTTCTATGATAGAATAACAAACAACGAATGGAGGTCTATGTTAAAAAAAATACCTCAAGAGATAATAAGCAGGAATCCTGAGGAGTTTTCTGCGTATGATAAAATTCGCACATCAGACCTTTTGTGAGACGGGGCAGTAGCGCAAAAGCTCGAATCCCGCTTGGCGGTAATGCATGCTTTGTGTTGTCTCTGGACTTTTAGTTATTAAACGTCCTTTCTCTGAAGATTTCTCGACTCCGCCCCGAACTTGTTTTTTCTTTACATGAGAATTGTCATTTCGACCGGAGTGCAGGTGGTGCCTTTCCGCCGGTACGGAGTGGAGCTCATCTTTTCCCCGCGATAGCGAAATCTCCTTGTGACTGGCGAATGTACAAGTATCTCTTATGCTCCCGCTTCAGGCCTTTTGAGAGATCGAAAGCAAAATATAGAATATATTTTGCAAGATATATTTGACATATTGTAAACTATATCTTAAAATTGCCTAAGCTATGAAGAATATCAAACTAAAAATGGCCCGAGTGGAGAAGGATCTGACCCAGGAGGAACTTGCGGACAAAGTGGGCGTAACGCGCCAGACCATCGGCATGATTGAGGCCGGCAACTATAACCCAACCCTCAATCTCTGCATTGCCATCTGTAAGGCTCTCGACCGAACCCTGGACGATCTCTTTTGGGTTGAAGATCAATCTGAATCAAAAAACTGAATCGATGGAGTATAGTATGCAATCATCCAAAGTGAATCCGGTGATTGATGAGCGGATCGAATCGCTAACAAAAAAATATGCATCGAATGCATTCATGTTTTTATGCTATTACATTATGATATCAGTAGTAGTAAAAGGCTTTACGCTCGATGTAAATCTGTTCATCTACTGGGATAATGCAATTGTAATGGCATTAGCCGTGATCTATATGATTTACCGCTCGGCTGACGAAGGGGCAACCGTTTCTCCGGCCACTCTGAACCCCACAGACTGGAGAAGTATTCAAATATTTCTTGTATCGGGCTTACTATTCGGCTTGTTCATTACATTCTATATTGCCGGGATGGAAGAGCGATGGGACTCGTTCTTTTCAACGATTCCAATGAAAATTGTCGGTGCTGTTGTTATCGGGATTATTTTTTCTGTTTTGATGATCTTCCTTGTATGGCTTTTCGATGTAATCCCAACCAAACGAGCCTTACGAAAGGCCGCTGAACTGGCAGGTGAACCGGAGGCCGAACTGCCGGATGATGAAGAGCTCATTAAACAGAGCCACATTAAGGATGAGCGAATTGAATCCATCAATGACAAGTATGCAGCTCACGGTTTGTATGCACTGTTCATCTATATCCTGCTAAGCACAATGGTGAAGTTTTTTACCCTGGATGTAAGCTTAATTGCTTACTACGATGCTTTTATTGCTGCGATCGGCGGAGCGGGTTATTTTAGTTACAAGATGATGAAGGGTGGTATTTATGAAGAGCTTCAGTTAACCAAAAAAGACAGAGTTTATAACTGGTTCAAAACGGCCACGGCCTCTCTTGCAGTTGGTATGCTTATGGCTTTCGTACTATTCCCAATGGCAGAAAACTGGGCTGCACTTCTTAATACTACCGGCAAAAAACTAAGTTTTGGTTTAGTTATGTCCGTAATCTTTGGCGTTGGCTTTCATCTTATCGGAAAAGCTGCTGATTGGTATGCCAAGAAACAGGCAGACCGGTTGAGTGAAAGTGATTAAGAGTGGTTATTTGCCCGGATAGTATTTGTCCCAAATGAAGCTCACCTATCCGTCAATTTTTTGTTATGTTTCGACATTGCGTTTATCTGCAAGTAATCAATTATCAATGCCGGAGCAACTTCTGATTTATAACGCTTATTCATCCTGATACCATGAGTCTACTTCAAAATAAATATATCACTATCTACCGGGATCGCGAACTTGAAGCATTTTATGATGCTGACCCTGCAAACCGAAGAAAAATCATCTACGCACATTTGATGATTCATCTGCTGCCCGCACTGATGGCAATGATTTTCTTCTATTTCTTTCTTGAAGGTGAATTATTGATCGTTATCGGTGGGTTAGTATTCGTTTTTTATGCAGCTGTTATTCTTGAAACTGTAAGTTATCTATACCCAAAAAGCCGTGAATTTTACAAAAAGCACATGAAGTGGATATTGATCCCTCTGTTTTTTCTTCTGGCTATTGGCGGGTATTGGGTTGGAGTATTTTTAGGGGAAAATATATCCAATGAAACTGAACCCTCTTTGATCGGAATAGATGTACTGTTCTGGGGTATATTTTTAACGATGGGGGCTTTTGTTTGGGCCTATCTTGGTCTATCTCACGTTTTTTCTGCTGCAAGAGAGCTTTATACCCGCAGGGCTGAGATCGAATCAGATATCGAGTTTGCAACGGAAGTGCAAAACCGCATTTTGCAAGACATTTCTGTTGAACACGGTAGTATGCGGGCATACGCCTGTTCAATTCCGGCCAACGAGCTGGGAGGCGACTATTTTGAACTTACCCGTATCAAGAATAATCTCTTTGCAACCGTGGGTGATATATCCGGCCACAGTTTTGGCGCCGGCCTTTTGATGACCATGACCAAAAGCGCACTGCAAACCCATCTCGAATACAGGCAGGATCCGTCTGAAATCATGCAAAGACTCAACCATATGCTGCTTCGCCAGTCCGATCGCTCGATGTATGCCACCATGGTGTTCCTGAAACTGGACCTGGAAATGGAGAGTGCAGTGCTTTGCAACGCAGGACATCTGCCGGTTTATCATTACAGCAGAAAATCGGGCAAGCTGGAAAAGAGGTATCAAAAAGGCATAGGCCTGGGAATTACACAAAAGGCAGATTATAAAAACCTGGAGTTTGCCGCAGAGGAGGGCGACCTGATCATCCTCTACTCCGATGGACTGATTGAAACCCGGGATGAACAGATGAATGTAAGAGATCCCCGGTATTTTGAGGAACTTCTGCACCATATGATCACAAATCATCAGGATGATAGCCCGGAAGAACTCACAAAATCAATTTTGGAGAAGGTGAAAGCGGATGACTTTTCCAATTCGATGGAAGATGATGCTACGTTGATTTTGATTAAGGTGTGAACTATGACGCTGCAAACGGATGAATAAAAATCACTGTAAGAAATTTGACCGCCCAGAGTAAAATAAGCATAAGAGACCTTAGCCCGGATGATGACAAAACCGTAAAACAGCTTGCGGTTAAGTGCTTCCCTTCAACGCAGGCAAACTTCGTCAGGCCGGGTGATGCCGGAGGTATAGTAGCTGAAGTAGACGGCAGCATTGCCGCAGTTTCTTTGTTACGAATTATTACTCTTTCTGGCGAAAGGAAAGCCGGATTCATCGCATGGCTGATGACCGATCCTGATTATCGCAGTTTGGGGCTCGCTTCCCGTCTGGTTAAAGAAAGTATCAGAAAATTGGAAAAACTTGAGTGTGATGACATCCTCACAGACGTGGAAGGATATAATACAGGATCAGCCAATATCTTTCATGCATCAGGATTTGAACGGATTGGCCTGAATTCACAACTAAAAAGGTGGACATTTATTGACCTTCTGCGGATTTGGATTCGAACCGGGTTTGTTGTTGACCCGGGGCATTTTTTATGGGTTTATGGTGCACGGCCGCGTACACTATCTCAAAATAAGCAGCGGTTGATTACCCTGTTATTGAACTGGCTTCTTGCTGTGCTGGCTCTCACTTTGGGAGGTGGTATCTTTTTAAGCGGCACCTTCGGGTTCCCCGGAATGCTGCAGATGTTCACCCTGGCATTCGGAATTGCGTCGGTTTTTGCAATCAGAGAAGGCATTATGCGGCTTGTCTTTCGCAGACAAATTGAGACATTTGAATTCAGGACATGGAAAGGCGGCATCGGTATAAGTCTGATCATCGCCCTACTGTTTGGCAGACTGCTGCCCCTGCCGGGCAATCTCTATCCTGCCGGAGATGGATGGAAAACCAAAAACTATAGAAAAATGTATGGTCGTGCAGCAATCATCAACACGCTCACACTTTCTGTTCTTATTCTTGCCTCTTCCTGGGCTGGATCCATAACAGAGAATTCAGCTTTGCAGTCTCTTTTCAATATGCTTCTTTTTGTTGCCAAACCACTTTTACTTTTTGATACTGTAATTGCCATTGCACCTTTTGATGCTTTTAACGCCACCCGGCTTAAAAATTACAACGTAACTGTTTGGCTGATTCTTTCAGTTCTGGCCGTAGTGATTTTTCTATTTGGATAAGCACCAAATACTCAGATTAAAGTCTTCTTTCTTATCTCGTACTCACGTTAATTTATTATCTTTAAATGTCATGTTACTTTTAAACTCCACACTTTTAATTTATGTCTAAAGAAAAGCTCAAGGAACGCCAGGAAAAACTACAGGAACTGACCCAAACATTTTGTGATGAGAAACTGGACGATGAGTATTCTGCGTTGTGCGAAAAACTGATCAGCAAAATGGGCCGGAAAAGAGAGGTTCCGTTCAAAAGAGGTAAACTCGATATCTGGGCTGCCGCGGTGGTTCATGCCCTGGGAACCATCAACTTTCTGTTTGATAAATCATTTGAGCCTCATGTCACCGTTTCGGACATTAATGAGTATTTCGGAACCAGCGGATCAACGGTTTCACAAAAATCCAAGAGAATCCGGGATATGTTCAGAATGAGTTATTTTGATTCTGAATTCTCAGTAGCCGGTATGACCGATGCCAATCCCCTCAACGATATGGTGATGGTGGACGGTTTTATTGTCCCACTGGATTCGCTTCCTGAAGAATACCAGCAGATGGTAAGGCAGGCGCGTGCGGAAGGCCGGGATATTGAGTTTCGTTCCGAACAGTAAACACTTTGGGCAAATTGTACGAGCCTTAGCACTTTTTATTCTTTATTCCCATACCAGTCTACAGAAACGCAAGATAAGTCCCCCAAATAGTATCATTCAAAGATCTATAACTTTTAAACAAAATCAGCCTGGATTAACCACTCTTTTCATCGATCGAAAACGCCTTTTCAAAAAATTGGAGGTCATAATATCGTTTATAAATTCCATCCTGATCCAGCAATTCCTGGTGCGTTCCCTGCTCTGAAATTCTGCCGTTGTCCATCACCAGGATGGTTGTTGCATTTTTGATGGTGGAAAGCCGGTGGGCGATTACAAACGTGGTACATCGTTTCATCAAATGGTTGAGCGCTGCCTGAACAGCCGCCTCAGATTCTGAATCAAGCGATGACGTGGCTTCATCAAGCAATAAAATCGCCGGTTCTTTTAAAATAGCCCTGGCAATGGCCACACGCTGGCGCTGCCCTCCGCTAAGTTTAATACCACGCTCTCCTACCAATGCATCGTATCCGTCCGGATGCTCCATAATAAAGTCGTGGGCCTGCGCAAATTTTGCTGCTTCTTCCACTTCACTGTCCGTTGCATCCAGCCTTCCGTACCTGATGTTTTCCCGAATGGTACTGCCAAATAGCTGAATATCCTGGGGAACAATCGCAATCTGATTCCTCAGTGACTGCTGCGTAACGGTTGAAATATCAATACCGTCAAACCGAATGCTTCCCTGCTGAAGATCATAAAACCGTGGGATCAAATTTAACAAAGTCGTTTTCCCGGCACCGCTTGGCCCCACCAGTGCTACAATATCTCCGGGCTTACAGGAAAAGGTAATATTCTGTAGTACAGGTTGATCTTTTTCGTATTGAAAGAACACATTTTCAAAAGAGACGGCACCTTCAACCCGGTCTAACTCCACAGCATCTGGCCTGTCTTTCACTTCCGGTTGTTCGTCAAGCAGTCCAAAAATTCGCTCTGATGCACCCACTGCGCTGCTAAATACCGTGTAGACCCTTGCCATGCCGCCCATCGACCGGCCTATGTTGAATGCAAAAAAGATAAAGGCTACAAGATCACCGGCTGATAGCCTGCCCGCCAAAACTTCTGTTCCGCCATACCAAAAAATGACGATCATCGTGCCCATAAAAACAACACCGACAGTTGACCAAAAAAGATTACTGAACAGCACTTTTCTTCGGGCTGTATCAAAAAGTGTGTTTACCCCAGAGTTGTACCGGTTCACTTCATACGATTCTCGAGCAAATGATTTTACTGACTCCACGGCACCTAATGCTTCTTCGGCGATCGCGGTGGTGTCTGCCAGGCGGTCTTGTACCTGCCTGGACAATTTTCTAATCATTTGGCCAAAATAGCGCACTGCCAGTGTGATAACCGGCACAGTAATGAAAATGATAAGGCTGAGCCGCCAATTGAGGTAAACCATCAGCAATACCGAACCCACGAGGTTTATACTTTGAGTGAGGCCTTCAGATAATGTACCGGTTACTGCATCACGGATGGCAGCTACATCATTGGTGAGGCGTGATGTGATTTCTCCAAGCCTCTGGTTTGAAAAGAATTTAAGGCTTAATCGATGCAGGTGTTCATACACCTTTTTCCGCAGGTCAGCGACAATTTTTTCACCAATCCAGTCGAGCCAATACTTTCCCCAAAATCCCAGGAGTGCCTGTACTACAAACAGGCCGATAAGTATAAGCGTTACCCGGTTGAGGAGCGCCATATCCCCATCATCGAATACGGCATCCAGTAATTCGCGCAAACCCAGCGGAACGGCCAGCCAGACCAGTGTAGCCAAAACTGAAGCGATTAACGCAAAAATCAGTTTGGTTTTATAAGGCTTCACATACGCCAGAATTTTCATGTATTGGCGAAATGATGATCGATCGATTTTCAAATAAACTCTTCTTTAACGTAATTAATAAGATAAAATCAAAAACATCGTTAGTTAGAGCGCAGTTCTGACCGCTTTTTGGTCGGGACGAAGTCGAAAACTCCATTTTTCGACTTCGTTCCGCTGAAAAAACATCATCGGAATTGCACTCTTTTATGACGTAGTAATCATTTTTATCATTCTTATCTCAAACTCACACTATTTATGATTTACTATGCATTGGAAGTAAAACCTCTTCAAAGGTAGTAAAGTTCTGCAGTAACAATACTTAAAAGTAGACTCATTATTTAATTACGACATACCCATCAAGCAATTAAACCCTATTCTTATTCCTTCTGCATCTCTCGCTACAATATTTCACATTCTCCCAATCGCGCTCCCATTTCTTCCGCCAGGTAAAAGGCCGTTTACAAACCGGGCATATTTTTGTGGGAAGATTCTTCTTTGACATTTTTTACCGCCGCTTTTTTACATGCTTTTTTAGAATCCACTTGTTCTCCTTTTTCACCTCTTTGCACACGAAAGTGCAACAAATCTTGCTTTGGAAGTGTTCAGAATTGATCTGTTCTTAGTGTGGTATTTTGTTTCAACTTCGAGAGCACTGCTTTTAAAATATTCTTCACTCCCACCGCCTCGCCTGTTGTAAACGCCTCATTTCTCCGAAATCGATCATCTCCTGAAGGCGCACATTTCTTTTTTGTGATTTACTGGTGAAGTGCCATCCACCGCAAAATTCACACTGATATACATTCTGAGGCCCCTGGTCAGGAGGAAAGTTTCGATGAATATGAATATCAATCAGCGCTGTCTCCGCAAGACTTTTTGTGCTGTAGCTGTTTTTACCGGTTTGACATTTCATCTTTTTAAGTTCGAAGATTTTTTCACGACTCACAAAAAACGTTACAAAAACCAAAATGGTTTTGTTGATCTAACAACTTCAACAGCAAAGCGAGGTTGTCCAAAAAGGGCGTCATCTCGTACCTGCCTCTGCCAAGGCTTCTGCAGGCAGGCTTGATACGGGATTTCCTAACTTTGATAAAAGCAGGAGATGCCGGATCGCGGTCCGGCATGACACAATAAATAAATCTGAATCTTTTTAGCGCCCTTTTTGGACAGCCTCAGTTCGTACAATTTGTAATCATGCTCAAAAAACTCCTTAACCCCAACATCATACGCATTTTTCTGGCTGCGGGACTTTTGTTAGCCGGAGTTGCCCATTTTATTTACCCGGAAGAGTTTATTCCCGCGGTACCACCGCCTTTCGAAGATGGTGCTTTTTGGGTCTACTTTACCGGCGTTGCTGAAATTCTGGCCGCAATCGGCCTGATGATCCCGAAATTCCGCCGGCTTACCGGCTGGACTCTGGTCATCTACTTTATCGCACTTCTGCCCGCACACGTAGAGATGCTGCTGATTGATCACGAAATTTTCGGAATCAGCGATGACCGCTTCATGATTGCCCGAATCTTCTTCCAGCTCGTTCCGATCTGGATGGCGTGGGTCTCGCGGGAAACGGATGCAGAAGGCATCTGGACCGGACTCGACCACTTTGATCAGCTTCTGAAGGAGCGATGGAATCAGCCTTACAGCTGGCACTCGCGCTGGCTTCTTGCTGCCGCTTTCTACAACATCGCGTTCGGAATCTGGGCCGGACTCTTTCCCCAGCAGGCGTTTCAACTTTTTGCGATGGACACGGACGCACCGCTTTTTCTCTGGCAAACCATCGGGATGATTGTGGGCGTTTTCGGTGTTGGCTACGGAATTGCCGCGCTGAATGAACAGAAGCATCTGCCTATCGTACTGGTTGGCCTGCTTGGCAAAATCTTCGGCCCGCTTGGCTTTGTATATACCTATTTTAGTGGAGATATCACGCTATCTTTCGGTATCATGATCATCCTGAACGATCTGATCTGGTACCCGGCATTTTTTGCAATCACATACCGCTTTTTCAGGAGCGGCCCAATACTTTCAAAGTTGTCCTGACATCTTCTATTTCAAATGAAAATCCTTTATAAAGATGAGCATTGGCTGGAATTTCGATAATACCTACCAAAAGCTTTCGTCCGATTTTTACTCCCGGGTGGAACCGATGCCGGCTGAGAAGCCTAAGCTGACCCTGCTAAACACCCGTCTGGCCGAAGAGCTGGCGCTCGATTTTTCCAATGCAGAGCCTGCTGAGCTCGCTTCCATTTTCACAGGCAACCGGCTTCCGGAAGGGACCCAACCCATTTCTCAAGCCTATGCAGGGCATCAGTTCGGTCACTTTACGATGCTGGGTGATGGCCGGGCTATCGTTCTGGGTGAACACCTCTCCCCCGATGACAAACGATTCGATATTCAGTTTAAGGGAAGCGGCAGAACACCCTACTCCAGATCGGGTGACGGGCGTGCTACACTTTACTCCATGCTGCGGGAGTATCTGATCAGTGAGGCGCTCTTCCACCTTCGAATTCCGGCATCGGGCAGCCTCGCCGTGGCAGAGACCGGAATACCGGTTTACAGAGAAACTGTGCATCCCGGTGCCGTACTAACGCGCGTGGCATCCAGCCACATTCGTTTCGGCACGTTTGAGTACGCGGCTCGTTTTTTATCACTTGAAAAACGCCGGAAACTTCTCAGCTACACTCTGTCCAGACACTATCCTGATCTTACAGAGCGCGACGACCAGGCACTGGAACTTCTGAAATGTGTGTCGGAGAAACATTTGAGTTTGGTGATAGAGTGGATGCGGGTCGGCTTTATTCACGGCGTGATGAACACGGACAATATGAGCATCAGCGGTGAATCGATCGACTTCGGGCCCTGCGCATTTATGAACGGGTTCAACCCTGCCACTGCATTCAGCTCGGTTGATATGAACAAGCGGTACGCATTCAGCAACCAGCCCGGCATTGCGCAGTGGAACCTCGCTGTCTTTGCAGGTACGCTTCTCCCATTTATTGACGACGATGAAGAGAAAGCCCGGAAAGCAGCCCAGGACGTGATTTCGGCCTTTGAACCCCGGTTCAGAGAGGCGTGGTACCGGATGATGGGCAAGAAGCTCGGCTTTCAGCATGTCGGTCCATCAGAAACAGAACAGATCGACCGACTCATTTCCTGGATGGAAAAAACCAAATCCGATTACACCAACACCTTTTTGGTCATCGCAAATCGTGACCAGAAACCCGGCCGCTTTAAAACGGATAATGAGTTCAATACATGGCATAAAGAGTGGCTTGAGCTGATCAATAGAGATCATAACGGGCTGGAAGGAGCCCGCAAACGGATGGCTGACTCAAACCCGGTCACTATTCCAAGAAACCATCTCGTGGAAGAGGCGCTGACCGAAGCCTCCAATGATGGTAATTTCTCAAAGTTTCATTCACTTCTGGAAACCCTCAAAAAACCTTATCGACAGGTGTGGACAGCCGAAGATATGCAACAGGTGCCGGCCGGTTTTGATGAAGGGTATAAAACCTACTGCGGGACGTAGCTTTCATTGATGAAACCCTGAAAGAATTTGATTAGATTGGAAAATCTGAAATAATAGTCTTTGGCAGTATATCTGAATTTCGCCGTAAAGCAATCAACTCTGTGAAAATCATCAAAATTATTGCATTCTTCCTGGCAGGCCTGGCTGCACTTGTGTTGATTTTGCTGCTCAGCATGATCCGCCCCGACATCCCGGCCGAAAAGCTGATGGACAGATATACGGATGAAACCTCCCTGTTCCTGGAGATCGACGGCATGCAGGTACATGTGAAGGATGAAGGCAACGGTCCAGTTCTGCTGCTTCTGCACGGGATGTTTGCCTCTCTACATACATGGGACTCTTGGGTCGAAGCTCTGAAAGATCAGTACCGGGTGGTGAGGGTGGATCTGCCCGGATTCGGTATTACGGGGCCGCACCCTCAGGGCAACTACTCACTTCGGGCATCGATGTACCTGCTGGAATCGATCCGTGAAGAACTTGACATCGAAGAGTGGACGCTAATCGGCAACTCGATGGGAGGCGGACTGGCACTGAGCTATGCACAACTCTATCCTGATCATACCGATAAAGTGGTTCTCTTTAACGGCGGGCGATTGCTAACAAACTCAGAACCAAGCAGGGATGAGTCTGATGAAAATGAATCTGTCTCTGACTCAGATAACAATGAGGCATCACGTCCCTCCGTGGTACTACGGGTACTTGACTCACCAACACTTCGTAACCTGATGGGTGTACTGACACCGAAATTCATCATCGAAGCATCACTGAAAGAGGTGTATGGTGACCCCGATCGTTTGCAGCCCGAAACTGTGACCCGTTACTATGAGCTACTCAGGCGCGAGGGCAACCGTCAGGCCTACCTGAACCGAAGAGAGATGCAGCCGCGCCGGGATGGCAATCTACCCGATCTTCCTGAACCGGTAAACATAAACGATTCAGAAGTTCATGTATTGATCATCTGGGGCCGTCTTGATTCATGGATACCTGTCAACGTCGGTTACCGGTTGCACGAAGACATTTCTAACTCTGAACTGATTATCTACGATGACCTCGGCCACGTGCCGATGGAAGAAGATCCCGCGCGAACCATTGCGGATGTGAGAGAGTTTTTGAGCCGGGATGATTAGAAATTATTCCATTCTTACTTTCAAAATTAAACTCCGTCCATGCCTCTGGGTTGAGACGCATACCCATCAAAATCATTACATCGTCAGTACAATCCGAAATCTTGCTTCGTTGTTGATCATTTTATCGTATGCTTCATTCACCTTATCGAGAGGATAGGTTTCGACCATTGGAATTGATTTTGTGAGAGAGCTGAAATTTAGAGTGTCTTCAGAGTCCATTGCCGTTCCACTCGGCCAGCCGGATACCTGCTTTCGACCCATAATCAGATTTAGTGGTGATACGTCAAAAGTCTCGCCAGTTGCAGCCAGAACCATCAGATTACCGTCTCTGCCAAGGGCATTGGCAATCTGACCGATCAATTCTGAATTAGGCACCGTTGCCAAAATTACTTTTGCACCGCCAAGGGCCTGGATCTCCTCTACCGCATTCTTCTCTTTAGCGTTAATAAATACATGAGCACCCAATTCCTTAGACAGTTTCTCCTTATCATTGCTGGTAGAAATAGCTACAGTTTTAAATCCCATTTTTGATGAATACTGCACCGCAAGGTGGCCCAATCCGCCAATTCCCTGTACCACCACAACTTCACCGGGGTTTGCACCTGAATTCCGCAGCGCGTTAAACGTAGTAATTCCCGCACATAGAAGTGGTGCTGCATCTTCCGAAGAAAGGTCTTCCGGCACTCTTGCAAGAGCTTCAACTGGGGCGGTCATATACTCTGCATATCCCCCATCATAGCTGACCCCGGATACTTTTCCATTTTGACAGTTTATAAAATCACCCCTCCTGCACGGTTCGCACGAAAAGCAATGGCCACCATGCCAGCCAACACCTACACGTTCTCCATCTTTCCATCCGGATACATCAGCGCCGATTTCCTCAATGGTACCCACAACTTCATGTCCGGGAACTCTCGGGTATTCAATCCCTGGAAACAGGCCATCTTTTACCATTGCATCACTGTGGCAGATACCACACGCCTCGATTTTAATTAATACTTCATTTGTTGATGGTTCAGGTACTGGCAAATCTACAATTTCAAATTCCTTTCCGGGTTCTTTCACTTGTGCTGCTTTCATAATGTTCTCCTGTTTATTGAGATTAGTCGTGTTGTAGTAATTTTAACAGGACGAGGCTAATCATAATTCCTATTAATTTTGAGTCTATTTTTGAAAGAATAATTTTGTTAGAGGTAACCAGAATATCCAATAAGAAAATGATTCCTGAAATAGTCAAAGATCATAATAATCCGCTACAATTTTTGGAACTATGAATCATAGCATGTTATTTTATTTATATAAAGCTGCAGCGAAAGGTAACCAATAAAAATCGGAGAACTGTGAAGAGATTAAAATCAGAAGAACTAAGATTTACCTGCAAGGCCGATCAATTTGATTTTGAAACCACCAAAGAAATTTCTGATAAAAATATTTCGATTGGCCAGAATCGGCTCACCTCTTCTCTCGAACTGGGTGTGGACATACAAAACCAGGGTTTTAATATTTTTGCCCTGGGGCCGAACGAAACCAATAAGCTCGATCATATCCGCCATTACCTGTCGAAAAAGGCGAAGAATCAAAAAACCCCCGATGATATCTGCTATACCTATAATTTTCAAAACCACTATAAGCCGGATCTTTTGCTGTTGCCGGCAGGCCGGGGAATGGAGCTGAAAAATAAGATGGAGAAGATGATTGAAGAGCTGGTTCCCGCTTTAACGTCCTCGTTCGAAAGCGAAGAGCACCAGAACCGTAAACAGGCCCTGAAAAACAACATCCAGCAGGAACAGGACCACACCTTCGAAGAGCTCCAGAAAAAAGCACAGGAAAAAGGGATAGCCCTGATCAGGACCCCTTCCGGTTTCTCGTTTGCACCCATGAAAGACGGTGACCTGATGGATGAAAAGCAGGTGCACAATCTCTCAGAAGAAGAACGCCGGCAACTAAAACAAGATACCCAGCAGCTACAGGAAGAGCTTCAGAAAATTATCCAAAAAATGCCTTCAAACCAGAGGCGAATCCGGGAAGAACAGAAAAACCTTGACCGTGAAGTGGCCTCAAACTCTATTAAGGAATTGTTTGTAAGGCTCAGAGAAAATTTTTCAGATCTTGAAAATGTGCAGGTTTTTCTCGACCAGGTTGAAATGGACATTGTTGAAAATGTGCAAAAAATAATGGCGCCCCAGGGCGGACAAGCGCAGGGACACCCGTTATTTCAGATGATGGGAGGAGACCAACAGCAGGATGATTCTGTTGATCCTTCGCAAAACCCCATCCTCGACCGTTACAAGGTAAACCTGCTGGTAGATCACAGTAAAACCAAAGGCGCCCCCGTAATTTTTGAAGATAATCCCAGCTATAAAAACCTTGTTGGGCGCATCGAGTATCAATCCAGAATGGGTGCCCTCACAACCAATTTCACCCTCATCAAACCGGGAGCCTTTCATAAAGCAAACGGCGGCTACCTGATATTGAATGCCCGGCAGGTTCTGCTGGAACCTTTTGCCTGGGAAAGCCTGAAACGGGCATTAAAATCGGGCGAACTGAAAATTGAGTCACTGGGCGATTCTTACAGCCTCATCAGCACCGTTTCGCTCGAACCCGAACCGGTAGAACTGAATGTTAAAGTGGTTTTGCTTGGCGAGCGCATACTCTACTACCTGCTGTGTCAACTCGAACCCGATTTTAAAACTCTGTTTAAAGTAGAAGCCGATTTTGAGGATGAAATTGACCGGAGCGAGGAAAATCAATCACTCTACGCGCAGCTTCTTGCCGGTCTCATTGAAAAACACAAGCTGAAACATTTTGACAAAAATGCTGTTGCGCGGATTATTGATGAAGGTGCCCGCATGGCCGGAGACAGCGATAAGCTCTCCACAAAAACCGATGAAATTACCGACCTTCTGATCGAATCGAACCACTGGTCACAAAAAAATCAAAACAAAGTTGTACAGCGTGAGGATGTTGAAAAAGCCATTGATCACATAATTTATCGTTCGGCCCGCCTGAGAGATAAAGTCCAGGAATCGATCAACCGGAATTTCATTTTTATCGATACGGAAGGTGAAAGTATCGGCCAGATCAACGGCCTTTCGGTAACCGGAGCCGGGCATTTGATGTTCGGGCGCCCCAGCCGTATTACGGCGCGTGTTCAGCTCGGCAAAGGAGAAATTGTGGATATTGAACGCGAGGTTGACATGAGCGGTCCCATCCACTCCAAAGGCGTTCTGATTCTGAAAGGTTTCCTGGGTGAACGCTACGCCGAAAACAACCCGCTGTCGCTCTCGGCAAGTATTGTATTTGAGCAGTCTTACTCAAACATAGACGGAGACAGCGCCTCATCGGCCGAATTGTACGCACTGCTTTCGGCAATCGGAAAAATTCCGCTCAAACAATCAATCAGCGTAACCGGTTCGGTCAATCAGCACGGAAAAATTCAGCCCATAGGGGGTGTGAATGAAAAGATTAAAGGCTTCTTTGATGTCTGTAAACATCGCGGTTTAAACGGCAGCCAGGGAGTGTTGATCCCGCAGGCAAATGAGAAGAACCTGATGCTGCGGAATGATGTGATTGAGGCCGTGGAATCAGAGCAGTTCCACATCTACTCCGTTGAAACAATCGATGAGGGAATGGAACTGTTAACCGGGCTTAAAATGGGCGAACCTGATGAAAACGGATTCTATCCGGAAGGAACCATCAACCATAAAGTTACACAGCAACTGAAAAAATTCGCTGAGAGCAGGCAAGCTTTTGCAACAGCCAAAAACGGTGAAGGTGCATAATGGCGGAGAAGAAAAAAATAGTGAAATTTTCTGATATCCTCGTTGCGCTCGATAGCTCGCGGCACAGTCAGGCTGCACTTGAATCTGCAGCCTACATCGCTAAACTGCTCGAAGCCAGGTTAAGCGGTTTATTTGTACACGATGCTCAATGGCTTCGAATCAGCCGCCTGCCCACTGCTTTTGAGATCAATGAAATTACCGGCGAAATCACTCCGATTGCCAAAGACTCCATCGAAAAACAGATTCAAAAACTCGAAGAACGGATCAGAGGTCATTTTGAGCAGATTACGCAGGAATTACAGCTCACACACACCTGGAAATCTGTTCAGGGAACGGTGAAAGAGAAAGTTTTAGAAGCGGCAAAAGAAGCCGACCTGATCACCGTGGGACGAATCGGGCGCTCATTTTACAAATCCGGAAAGCTGGGCAGCACCGCCCGCGCCGTGATTCAGGAACTGGATAAACCGGTTTTAATTCTCCAGGAAGGCTATGAACTGAAAGATAATATCGTTGCTGTTTACGATGGCACGGAAGAAAGTAAAACCGGAGTAAACCTGGCTTCGGTTCTTGCCCAAAAAAATCAAAATAAGCTGATTGTTATTGATCTTACCCACGGCACGCCGGAATCGGCCGATACAGAAAGAGAACTCGATAAAATGCTGCATTTAGCCACTGTTGAACTTGAAATTCTGACACTTAAAGACCCAAACATCGGAAAATTTCTCTTTCTGCTGAGCCGTTTGGAGGGCGGGCTTCTCGTACTACCCAAAACCGTTCGATATACCAAAGACTCCAACCTCGAACGCATACTCGAAGCCGTCCACAGCCCCATTCTCCTGATGACCTGATTTTTTGATCCCAAAATCTCGTATCCCAAAATCTCGTCTGCCCAGTGCATTCCTGGGCTGACGAATCTTGACTCTCAGAACGAAATGGCGCAAACGTCCCGTTTGTGCCAATTGCCTTTTGTCAACTTTTCCAAAGGGGCTAATTTCTCAGATGAAATACATAGGTACTTGCTGTTATTCAAGTGTATATCTGAAAAAGTGTCTTAACCGGAGCTGAATCAAACCGGATTCACCATGAAAAACACCACAATTTTCAGCCTGCTGTTTCTCTTTTCTTTACCTGTATTGATCTCTTGTGATCTGCTTATAACAGAAACCGTCAGAAATACTATGAATCTTCAATCTGAACCCTGGGTTACTTTCGTCTCGGAGGCCAGGCATCTCGGATGGAAAGATGAAATTACCCTGCACCATTCCGGTTTGCTGGAGTTCCATCGGCTGGAAGGCGAGAATAAACCCGATGCTGCACGCGCTCTTTTTGATGATGAGATACTCTATTTCATGAAACTTGCCGAAAACCTGCATGGCTGGTCCGGCGCCTGTGATAATTATGATGACTCAAGCCCGAGGCATTATTCTATTACAATTCATTCTGAAGATGGAAAGCGGACGGTGTTGTGCGACGGTTCATCACTGGCCATAACGGACAGTAATCAATCCCTGATGCCTGTGGTGAGTTTTTTGAGAGATCTCAAAATGTCGATGTGGGGAGAAGTCCGTTTTGGCGGCAAATTGAAGTTTGACCTGAAACCCGGGAATAAAGTCCTGGCTCTGGACGAACCGGTTGCTTTAAAGTATAATGTTCTGAACAGTTCGGGCCGTGATGTAACCATGAGCTTTCCATCCTCAGCACAACTCGGGTTTAAAATTTACCGCAATGGTGAAATTGTCTTTTCATCAGGTGCTTTTGGCGGCCTTGGCATCCTGACTTCCTGGGAAATACCGGCCAGGAGTGCAGATTCCAAAGAATATGTATGGGATCACAGCTCGTTCGATGGTTCCATTTATCACGACAGAAAAGTAAAAAGCGGTACATACACCGTAATTCAATATCTGCAAAACGGTAATTCACCATACCGGGCAACTGAAATCACCATCACTGAAGAGGGAAAACAGAAATTGCAGCCCCGTGTTTTGTATAATCGTTATGATGATCCGTATGCATTTTTCTTCGAACTGAATAACCGGACGTCAGAGCTCTTTGAGTTTGATTTTTCATCAGACAGAAAAGTGGGTTTTCAAATTCGAGAGTACGACACTCAAAGCCAGACCCCGGGTAATGTGATCTATTCAAACACATCGGGTGAAGCACGGCCAACTAATTTGCAGATTGGTGCATTTGATGAGTACACCTGGATTGAAACCTGGGATTTGACCGGCCCTGATGGCAATCCCCTGCCAAACGGTTTCTATTGGGCCGAAATGTGGCTGTTAGATCACGAACCGGATTACAGGGCCGGCAGAAGGATCTTCATCCACCAGTGAAAACCATCATAAAAAAGTTTTACCTGAATGCATGTTTTAAATGGTAAATTAACCCATGTAAAGCCCCCCAATCAGAGACTGTGAAACAAGAGAATCGGTGAAGAAATGAGTTATGTCAATTTTAGCTTGCGTAACTCAATAGTTACATATATATTTGTAACCAATCGGTTACCCTTTGAACGAGAATTTATTATGAGCCAGGAAATTTTTCACGCCATTGCCGATCCCACACGCCGGGAAATTATCGACCTGCTTGCCGGG
>SLPZ01000258.1 GCA_007131725.1 Balneolaceae bacterium | reverse complement strand
GATAGCATACACGGCAAGAATGCCGAACCAATCACCAAAATTTGATATGATTTGTGCAATCCATAACCGCCGGTAGTTTTGGTTGCCGCGTACAAGGTTTATATATGGTTGTAATTTTTGCTTCACAAAATTAATAGCCGTTCTACAGGCCTTTTATAAATTAGATTTGAATGTTCTTGAAAAGGATTTGACCAGAATAGAGATCAACCAAATTTTTGATTATTTCAATCCTGTACTGCCAAAACCTCCCTCTCCCCTCGTGGTTTCGGGTAGTTTTTCCGTCTCAATGATTTTGGCTTGAAGTACAGGTGCAATGACCATCTGGGCTATTCTATCGCCGTGATTGATGGTGAATGGTTCGTCACTATGGTTAATGGCAAGAACTTTTACCTCGCCCCGGTAGTCTGCATCGATAGTGCCGGGTGTATTGAGCATGGTGATGCCGCTGCGATAGGCAAGCCCGCTTCTCGGGCGGATTTGCGCTTCATATCCTGCCGGAAGTGCCATTTTCAAACCGGTTGGTACGAGTGTCCGTTTTCCCGGAGCCAGTGTGATGGGTTCCGGATTTGCTGCCCTCAAATCCATTCCGGCAGAGTCTTCCGTTTCATATTGAGGCAAAGGCAGGGAACCAAAATGTTCCAGTTTCAAAAAAAAGACCTTAATCGGTTCCTGTCCGTTCATACGATATTAATCTCACTTTAACATTACCAAAAATCACCCGAACGTGGGCTTCAACCGGAATCCTCAGGTCGTCAGTGGAGTACCAGGATTTGAACCGCCCGCGAAATCCGAACGGCCCGTCGATATCGGCTGTACCTTCGCTTAAATAAGTTTCAACCGGTTCATCAAAAGCATCATATTCCCTGTATTCGGTTTCAGACCCACTGCTTGCCTCCACATAACCAAGTTCGTTTTCAATATAAACAGGCATCTTGTAAGGTTGTTCCAATCCGGCAAACATCCGGGAATAAAAGAATATGATATCTCCGCCGCTGGCCGGTTCAAACAGCTCCAGTGTATCGGCCGGTTCACCGTGCTCAAAAAACCGCACTTCCATTTTTTCACGGTCAAATTCAATGAGAGCACTTTCATATTCATCGTCATGAATATCATCCCGCCAAAAAAGATGGCTGAAGGGATATTCTTCGTTGTACTGAAAAATGTTTTCATAATTTACAATCCGGGTCCCAACAAACGGAACCCTGCGGTTTGATCGAATCGTCGTGCGCAGATGGTAAGCAGTTTCACCATTATATGTGGTGTCGGGAAGCAGTTCAACTTCAACCCAGCCGAGCGTAAAAAACGCGTAAGAAACTTCAAATTCAAACACTTCTCTTGCTTCAATCAGCATATCCATGGTGGGCGGGTTGTCTCTTTCGTAGGTAAATTCGGATTGCGCATGAGTACTGTAAACCCCTGAAAATGCAAGATAGAGCGCCAAAATACTACTCAACAAATGCTTCAAAAGCCTCCTCATCATAACCTACTATCATCGCCTCATCCTTAACCAGTACGGGACGTTTAATCATCACCTGGTGTTCGAGAAGCTGTTCAAATAATTCTTTATCAGATAATTCTTGTTTGTTCAACCCCAATTGGCGCCACTTCATTCCTTTTTTGTTAACCAGCACATCCAGGCCAATTCTGTAGGCAAATTCCTCAAGCTCTTCTCTTGTCAGCGGTTCTTTTTTCAGATCATAAAATTCATGTTCAATCTCATTTTCCCTGAGCCATTTAAGAGTATTTCTTATTTTATTGCAGTTTTTGATGCCGTATACTTGAATCATAAAAGTGGTGTATTCTGATTTTGTTTTTAAGCTTCAAAATACAAACTTTTAAGAGCTGTTTTGAAACATTTAAATAAATCTGTGACGTTTACCCGCTGTACCCTGATATAATTTGGTCGTGTTTTGAAAGCATATATTTTCAATATTTTACTCTTTTTTTTGATAGCAAGTTTTTTGACTGCGTGCAGCCAGAGCGGGGATCAGCGAGAATTTGAACAGCAGGCGATTCAAATGCCTGAAGGATATACCCAAACCAACGGCAGAGGAGATATTGTAAACGATAATATTGATCCTGATGACTGGCGCGTGGCTCCGTTTTTCCAGGGAATTGTACAGGTTGACCCTGCATTTCCGAATCCGGTTTTGTCGAACGACAGGGTGACACTCCGGATTTTTATCACCGGCGTGGATGCTGTATCGGGCATACGGGTTTTTTCTCTGTACAACATCAATCAGTTTCGCCCATTGTACGAAGATATGCGATCTCCCATTCCAACCGGTTTACTATCAATCTCATTAAATCCACTTGAAATTGCTCAAACACCCGAAAATCCACAAGGATTATACCGGATCATTGTTGAGGACGGCAGCAGAAATATCATTACTTACGGTGATATAAAAATTGAGTAATGAGAGATTTGGTTTTTTCATCCGGCATTGTCTTTCGGTTTCTGAGGCTCTATCTTTGAATGCTATGCCAAAAGAAAAATTGACGCCTTCAGAAAGTCAGATATTGCGCGAACTGATTTACCCGGAAACGTTTGGACACATTCAGTCGGAAACCGCACTCTCATACGGTGCCATCCGGGATGATCTGATCAAGTTGATCAATCACGGTTATATCGAAGTTTATGACGAAGACTCATCGGCGCCATCACCTTTTTACGATTCCGACAACATCGAACATTTCCTGTTTAAAGCAACAAGATCAGGGCTAAAACAGATTCAGAATTATGGAGTTTGAAAGTAACATAGGCGGTGAAATATATCGGGTTCATCTGAACAGTGACAACTCCAAAGCTTTGGTGAATGATTCGGAGTTTGAGTACAAATTAATAGAACAGAATAACGGAAGAATATTGCTCCGTTCCGGAACCAAAGTTTATAAAATTGAGAACATATCGGTGAATGGCCGTCAGGTATCTTTTTCTCTGAACGGATCTTTTTTTGAGGCTACGGTTAAAGACGAACAAGATCTGCTGCTCGAAAAGCTCGGTTTTGAAGATCAGGCGGAGGCTTCTATTGGCAAGCTCGCCGCACCCATGCCCGGAAAAATCCTGGAAATCATGGCTGAAGAAGGACAAAGTGTAGAATTGGGTGATCCGTTGATTATCCTGGAAGCCATGAAAATGGAAAACGAACTGAAAGCAACGGCCGACGGCATCATAAATTCCCTGCATGTAAAACAGGGTGACAATGTGGAAAAAAATCAAATTCTTTTAGAGATAAAACCAAGTGGATAAATTTATAATTGAAGGGCCTGCCCCACTTAAGGGCACCGTTCCAATCAGCGGTTCAAAAAATGCGGCTCTCCCGCTCATGGCTGCTTCATTGCTCGGAGACAGCAAAAGCACCATTCATACCGTACCCCGCCTGAAAGACATCTATACGTTTAACGAAGTGATAAAAGAGACGGGAACCAACGTGCAATTTCTTGAAAAAGACAACCGTCTGGAAATCAACCCGGTAAATCTCAATTCTCTTTTTGCGCCATACGAACTTGTGCGAAAAATGAGAGCTTCGTTTTATATGCTCGGTGCATTGATTGGCCATTCCGGCGAAGCCAAAGTCTCTTTGCCGGGCGGCTGTGCCTGGGGGCCAAGGCCCGTGGATCTGCACTTAAAAGGTTTTGAAACGATGGGGGTAAATATCAGGCTGGACAAAGGTTATGTTTATGCTTCGATGGATAACGCAACTGTTGAAGGCGGTGAATTTACCCTCAACCCAAGCAGTGTTGGGGCTACGATAAACCTGGTACTTGGTGCTGTGAAAAGGGCTAAAAAATTTGTGATAAAAAACGCCGCTAAAGAACCCGATGTGGTTCTGCTCTGCAAGATGCTGAAACAGATGGGAGCGGATATCGAAGGAATCGGGACTGACACGCTTATCATCCAAAAAGTTGACTCACTGCAAGGCGTGGTATTTTCGAACGATCCCGACCGTATCGAAACAGGAACTTTTATGATAGCGGCAGCCCTTCATCCCGAATCGGAAGTAACTCTGGCCGGATGTAAACCCGAAGATCTTGGTGCGTTTCCAAAATCTTTTAAAAAGCTTGGTTTGGATTTCAAAATTGATGATTCGAACATTCACATCAAATCAAATCCGGATATTCGGCCTGTTTCCGTAACAACAAAAATATATCCCGGCTTCCCGACCGACTTGCAGGCACAATGGGCAACCCTGATGACGCAAGCCCACGGAACAAGTGTAATTACCGACACGGTATATTTCGACCGTTTCAGCTATGTGCCTGAACTGAACCGGCTTGGCGCAAACCTGAAAGTGGAAAAAAACAGGGTCACAGTTCACGGTAAAACACCATTGACAGGAGCGTCTGTGATGAGTACCGATCTGAGAGCCAGTGTAAGCCTGGTGTTGGCCGCACTGGTTGCAGAGGGAACTTCAGAAATATTGAGAGTTTACCACCTTGACCGCGGTTATGAACAGCTTGAGAAAAAACTGAACCGTGCCGGAGCTTCCATCACCAGAATGCCTCAGTAATTTGGCAAAATTTCATTTGATTGCTGACGTTCAGAAGAATACAATAGATTGAAGAATTTCATCGAGAGAAAATCCTTAACAGGAAGTACATTACGGATAAAAACGATTCGGACAATCGGCATTGTTATCTATCTACAGTGTACAAACATGTGTGAAGCAAATCGTTAAAAGTTTAATATGATTCAATATTTAATTATTGCGTAACTTTATACTATATTAGTTCAATATGTTTTTTGTGTGAAGACTGAACAATTTATGATACTGAAATTAATAAATATCAATAGCTTAATTGCATTGATTGACCATTTTTTACTTACTCTGATGGCGCTTTTTTGTCGCAGGCAGTGCTTTGACAGTACAAATGCCAGAGGTATTCACACAGCCAAAATTTTTATTAACAAGAATTCTAACAATACAGTAACCCGCTTGGCTGCTATTGAAACAACCGCCCCAAAAAACTTTTTTATATCGAACCGGATGGATCATTTCTTTATGGCTCTGATAAAAACAGCCGGCGACTTGCTGACGAAATTCCCTTTTTTACATGAAGAATCAAATAATTATACATTCTTCCGGAAAACAGACTCGTGTTGCACTATTAGAGAACAGAGAGCTTGCCCAACTTTTCATAGAATCGGAGGATAATCAACGCACAGTTGGTGACATATACATAGCAAGAGTGCACAAGGTGATGAGCGGCATACGTGCTGCTTTTATTGATGTTGGGATGGACAAAGACGCTTTTCTTCACTTTTCTGATGCCGGAGACCATCTTGGCTCCTATATCATGATGCTGAACGGAGAAAAAAGCATCCCCTCTTCAGCCAAAGAAGAACTGAAAAATTTCAACAAATTATCAAACAACGAGAAGCAGATTCTTGCTGGTAAAATGCTGAAGAATAATCAGAATCTGCTGGTGCAAATTGTAAAAGAGCCCATCGGTTCCAAAGGGCCCCGCGTATCGACTGACATTACCATTGCAGGCCGTTTCCTGGTTCTGATTCCCATGGGTGAATACATTGCCATCTCGAAAAAAATTACGAACGGACGCGAACGCCGCCGGCTCAAGAGCACTGTAGGAAGTATGCTCCCCGAAGGCTTTGGCGTGATTGTGAGAACCGTTGCCCAAAAGCAAAACAAAGAGGCAATCGAAGAAGATATGCGCACGGTTTTAAAAAAGTGGGAGCGGATTCTGAACAAACTTGAAACAGCAAAGCCCCCGGCCCTGCTTTACAAGGATCTGGACATCACCGAAAGCCTAATCCGCGACCTGTTTGCGAAACAGTATGACCGGGTGCTGATTGACGATTATCAGCTTTATAAATCTATCAAAAGCTATGTGTCGCTCATTGCCCCGAAAATGCTGCCTGCGGTACAGCTCTATAAAGGAAAAGATCACATCTTCGATCATGTAAATATCGGCCACGATGTAAATTCCATCTTCAGCCCGAGGGTGCGGATGCCATCCGGCGGTTACCTGATCTTTGAACAGACCGAAGCGATGTATGTGGTGGATGTGAACTCCGGACCCTATGCAGCTAAAGAAAAACAGGAAGATAATTCCCTGAAAACCAATCTTGAAGCAGCCCGAGAAATTGCCAAACAGTTACGGCTTAGGGATATCGGCGGGATTATCGTTGTGGATTTTATTGATCTGCGCGATAATAAAAACCGCAAGAAAATTTATGATGAGCTGAAAAAAGAATTCAAAAAAGACCAGGCTAAAACCAATGTCATTGGCATGAGTGATTTTGGGCTCGTGCAGATTACCCGCCAGCGGATCAGGCCCAGTGTCGTCAATTCAGTATCGAAAGTATGCCCCATGTGCGGAGGTTCAGGCAGTGTGGTTAGCCAGGATACCATTATTACAGACATCGAAAGCTGGATCAGCAAATTTAAATACAGCACAGATTACCGCGCTGTAGATATTTACGTGAATCCTTATTTAAGATCGTATATTTGCAAGGGATTTTTCAATCTTCGCCTGCGGTGGACTATGAAATACAAGCTCAGGATTACTTTTGTGTCTGATGAAACCATCTCTCTGAATGAATTTAAAGCCACACTTGCCGGTTCTGAACTCGAAATAACCGATGTGGTTTTACAGGGACAGTCGCTTGATGAAATGCTGAAAGTTCATCAGGAGCAGCATGAAGAGATAGAACTGGATAAGAGAGATAATGAAAATCTTGAGATCTACTCCAAATCCGACCAAAACGATAACGGTTCATCAAAGCCAAAACGGCCAAAGCGCCCTAAACGCCCTCAAACTCAAACCCATTAATATTTCGAGTTAATTTAATACCCGGATACAGGGAAGATTGATTATGACACATTTAAAAAATTTACACGCCACAACGGTTGTTGGCGTTATCCATAACGGAAATGCAGCTATTGGAAGCGACGGCCAGGCTACCATGGATAAAACCGTCATGAAATCCACAGTAAAAAAAGTTCGCAAGCTGCAAAATGGAAGTGTACTTGCCGGATTCGCCGGTTCTACAGCCGATGCTTTTACACTCTTCGAAAAGTTTGAAGAGAAACTGAATTCATATAACGGAAACCTGCAGCGAGCCGCTGTTGAACTTGCCAAAGAATGGCGAAAAGATAAATTTCTGCAAAAACTTGAAGCCCTTCTTATTGTAATGGACCGTAAAACACAGCTTTTAATCTCAGGGCAGGGTGATGTGATTGAGCCCGACGATCAGATCTTGGCGATTGGCAGCGGAGGCTCTTTTGCTCTCGCGGCTGCACGTGCATTAAAAGAAAATGCATCACAACTGACAGCCAAAGATATCGTTGAAAAGTCCCTGAACTATGCAGCCGATATCTGCATTTATACAAATCAAAATTTGACCATTTTAGAAATTGATTAGCAGCACCATGAAACAAATAACTGAAAATAACCTTACACCGCGGCAAATTGTCGCAGAGCTTGATAAATATATAATAGGCCAGAAAGAAGCCAAACGCTCTGTTTCAATTGCCCTTAGAAATCGCTGGAGACGGCTGAAATCAGATCCTGAAATCCGGGAAGAAATTGTACCGAACAACATTTTGATGATCGGCCCAACCGGTGTTGGTAAAACCGAAATTGCACGGCGCCTTGCCAAACTTTCCGGCGCACCCTTTATAAAAGTGGAGGCCACTAAATTTACGGAAGTTGGTTATGTAGGCCGTGATGTGGAATCGATGATACGCGACCTGTCCGACCTTGCCTTAAATATGGTGAAGATGGAAATGCAGGAACGGGTAAAAGAAAAAGCTGCGACTATCGTGGAAGAAAAAATTCTTGATATTTTAATTCCTCCCGTACGCAAAAAAAGCCCAAGCAACAGCTCGGTTTCCAGTACGGAAGTGGGATTTGATCCCGAAACGGCCTCCGATGCCGAGCTTAACGAACGAACCCGTGAACGTTTCCGCGAAAAACTGAAAAACGGTGAATTAGAAGACCGAAACATCGAAATTGAAGTAGCAAACAAAAAAACTCCGATGATGCAGGTATTTGGCCCACAGGGAATGGAAGAGATGGGCGTGAACCTGCAGGATATGCTCGGAAACCTGACCCGTGGCGGCAGAAAAAACAAACGGACTCTGCCAATCAATGAAGCGAGGGAAATTCTGATTGAACAGGAGTCGGAAAGACTGATAGACCACGAAGCAGCCGTACAGGAAGCCCTGGACCGTGTTCAAAATCAGGGAATTGTTTTTATTGATGAGATCGATAAGGTTGCTGGAAGCACCACAGGAAATAAAGGCAGCGGCGGAGCTGATGTAAGCAGGCAGGGTGTTCAGCGCGACCTGCTCCCCATTGTTGAAGGCAGCACGGTAAGTACAAAACACGGAATTGTAAAAACCGACCATATCCTGTTTATTGGTTCCGGTGCTTTCCATGCCACCAAACCATCCGACCTGATACCCGAACTGCAGGGCCGGTTCCCCATCCGTGTTGAGCTCGATTCCTTGACAGAAGCCGATTTTTATGACATTCTCACTCAGCCAAAAAATGCGCTCACCAAGCAGTACCAGGCTATGCTTAAATCTGAAGGTGTTTCTGTTAAATTCACAGATGATGCCGTTCTCCAGATCGCAAAAATTGCCGCCGAAGTGAACCAGGAAGTGGAAAATATCGG
>SLPZ01000196.1 GCA_007131725.1 Balneolaceae bacterium | reverse complement strand
CGATGTTGCGGTAGTTCATTGTCAGATCCAGCCCGTAGGTAAAGTCCGGATGCGGATCACCCAGGCGGGTTCGGTCTGCCGAAGTAATCCGGCCGTCGCCGTTCACATCAGCATAGCGGAAACGTCCCGGTGCAGCTTCTTCCTGGTATACACCGCCTTCAGCTCCGGCATTGGCTGCGTCAATTTCAGCCTGGTCATTCCAGAATCCTTCTATCTTGTAACCGAAGAAAGTTGAGATCGGCCATCCTACCTGGTTGCGGACGATTGGGTTACCACCACCGAACCGGCGGCTGGTTCCGTCAAAATTCTCCACACCCTCGGCAATCTTCTTCACTTCGTTGCTGTAGGTGGTAAAGTTAACCGTGGCGCTGAAATTCATGTCGGGGCTGATTGCACGCCGACCGGTGACCGACAGGTCGAGGCCTTGGTTCTGTACGTTACCCACGTTAATGAACGGCTGTGAAGCCAACCCTGCATGGCCCGGAAGCTCGGGATTGTAAAGCAGGTCGCGAACGTCGTTTCGGTAGAAGTCCAGGTCGATCTCCAGGTTGCCCTCATACAGCATCGCATTGATACCGATGTTCATGGTATGGGCTTCCTCCCAGCGTGCTGCCGGGTTCCCGATACGTGTCTGGGCAAATCCCTGCTGGATGCCCGGCCCGCCGCCAACCGGATAGAAGGTCGAGAGTGGGTTGCCGCCAAACAGCGAGTAAGCATTGTCAGATGCTACGTTGAGCTGGTTACCCATCACACCATATCCGGCGCGAATCTGAAGATTGCTCAGCCAGTCCACGTTGCGCATAAACTCTTCCTGGGAAATACGCCAGCCGATACTACCGGAGGGGAATACCCCGTAGCGGTTGTCCAGGAATCGTGATGATCCGTCGCGACGAACTGTCGCATTAAGCAGATAGCGGTTGTCATAGTTGTATTCCACACGGCCAAAGATCGAAAACAGTGCGTTCTCGTACTTCCAGCTATAGGCGGTCGGATCGCCCGCGCCGGTGCTCAGGTTCACGTAGTTCGGGTTGAACGAGAAGTAGTCGGTACGAGTACCGCCGCGCTCACGCCCGGAGTCTTCGTTCGCCTCGGTTCCCACAACCACGGTGACGTTGTGCACATCGGCCAGCATGTCCGAGTAGGTCAGCGTGTTGGTCCACGTCCAGTCTCTGCCGTTCCAGGCGCCCTCTCCGTAGAGGTTTACCACAGCGTTCTCAGCGTTTTCGTACTCGGGGAACTGGAACCAGCTCCAGTTGCTCGTGCCGTAGCTGCCGCCGAAATTTGTGCGAAGCGTCAGGTTCTCTAACAGGTCGACCTCGGCAAATACGTTACCGAAAATACGGGTGTTCTCACCGGTGTTGTTCATGGTTCTCTCGCGCTGGGCAACCGGGTTGGAGGCGTTGCCAAGCGGGGCGCCGAAGTTACCGGCAAAGTTGCCCTGAATGTCATACACCGGAATAATGGGCTGCTGACGGTAAATCATACCGGTTGCGGATCCTTCAGCGAGTGATTGATTCTGCGGGTTTTCCCACAGTGCAACCGAGGTGTTCTGGCCCACGCGAATGTTGTCGCGGAGGTTGAACTGCGTGTTCAGCCGAAGGGTGTACCGCTCGTTGTAGGTGCGCAGAAGCGTACCTTCCTGGTTAATGTAGTTCAATGAAAAGAGGTACGTTGCATCCTCTGTACCACCACTGACCGACAGTGTCGAGTTATGTGTCCATGCCGGCTGAAATACTTCCTGGAACCAGTTGGTTCCATCCTGGTTGGCCGGGGTGATGCGGAAAAAACTTCCCAGATCGCCTGTATCGGTGTAGAAAGGATTCACGTAGTAATCATCGTAATCCACCTGCCCGGACATCGCACCTGCAGGGGCAATATAATCTGGCAGCGTTGGAGTGGCGCCGCTTCCATACAGGGGTGATGAAGGAGTCAGTCCGGAATTTTGAAACGCTAACCATTCCAGTTCGGCCATTTCCATCGGAGAGGCAATGTCATAGGGGTTGCCGTGGTGGCGCGGGGTTTCATAACCCACATAAGAGTCGAAGCTCACGCTCAGGCCCGGCTGGCCGCGCTTGGTGGTAATAATAATCACACCGTTGGATGCACGTGCCCCGTAGATGGAAGCCGCAGAACCATCCTTAAGCACCTGGAGCGACTCCACATCGCGCGGATTCAAATCACGGATGCTTCCTGTTGGCACGCCGTCTACTACATAGAGCGGGCTCACGTTGCCAAAGTTGCCAACTCCGCGAATACGAACAGAAGGCTCATCGCCCGGCTGTCCTGACTGTGTTACCGTCACACCCGATACCTGGCCCTGAAGCTGGCGGGAGATAGACGATTCAGCAATACGCTGCATTTGAGGTACATTAGCCACACTGATCGAGCCGGTCAAATCCACCCGGCGCTGTGCCGAATAACCGGTTACAACCAGGTCCTCACCGAGAATGGCTGAGATTTCCAATTCCATGTCGATCGTGGTGCGTCCTTCAACATTAATTGTAACGGACTGATATCCGATGTAGGAAAATCGCAGCTCAGAGTCGGCACTTGGCACTGTCAGAGTGTAATTTCCATTTATATCGGTGGTTGTACCAACGGTTGTTCCCGGTACAAGAATATTAACACCGATTAAGGTTTCTCCGGTAAAGGCGTCTGTAACCGTACCGGAAACTTCTATTTCTTGAGCGTAAGCCGTAGCACTTACAAACAGAAACAGAATCATACACATCCCAAACGAGCGTAACCACGTAAGGGGTGTTTTCCAGAATAAAGAAGAATTGTAATGATTATTTATCATGGTAAACCTTCTGTTTATAGTTAATGGTAATTCATTATAAGGAGCCTGATTGAAATTCAGTGGAATAGAGGATATTCACCATGAAGCGAATGCAGGTATTCTGCAATTGGCTGAGCAATTGATCGGTAGAATTGAAATCGTAGCTTATGTTTTCAAATAGATCTGTTTGCTTATGGGGAATTTTTTAAACGTGGAAACGCTTTCTATTTCACTTTTTAGGATTTAAAATTTCTGATCCCTTTTTTCAATTTTGACTGTTAAACCTTGTAAATAATTTATCATATCTGGATATCATTTGAAAGTATTTCTTCAATTTTTATCACTTTGTTAACAGTATTTAATGAAAATCCTGAAATATGTATAGGGGAATTTCCTAATAGGCCACGGGTTAAACACTTAAAATCAGAAGCTTGGGTATTTTTCTCCGGATTTGATGAAAATAATTCAGGTAAACTTTCTTCGTGAAACCGCTTTTTTGCGTGACTGATAAACAACATTAAAAAAGCCAGTGTAAGTTCTTATTATTGAGGCACAATGCTTTAGATGATTATTAATATTATTCATTCCGAAGATTTTGATGTCTAAAAATTTTATGAATGAAGCAAAAAGTTTAGAATTTTAAAAATTGTAATTAATCCAAATATGCAATCTTTGATTTTGTTTAAAAAGGTCAAAATGAGCGGATATAGAATTAAATTTTTATCAAAAAAGCGGTTACATGTTGATTTTGTTTATTTGGCTTAATATTCAGACGAATCGGTCTATAATAAGCATTAACATGGTTTTACAAATAATGTTTAATTATAGCTCCCTCGATAAATTCATATAAATTTCTGACATTGAGCAGCCATCTTTTTTGAATGGAGTCCTCGTTTTTTTTGCTTCGGTAAACAGTATTCTACACTTTGCAAAACTGGTGAGTAACGGGCAGGCTGCCCGTTGTACGGTTCTCAGTTAATCCTGAATACCTGAAGCGGGCCTTCGTTATTTGCAACCACAATCACCGGACCATTCGGTGTTTGAAGCATCGTCAGATTCTTTGCATCAAGTGGTGCCAAAAAACCGCTCTCTCTGAATGGCACAGGATCAAAATTCCCCTGCCCGTCTCCCCGAAGCCATAAACCTTTTCCTGCATCCATACGGGGAATGTCCGGATCTGTTCTGAACATATTACCCGCAAGTATCAAATCCAGATTTCCATCTCCGCCTGCATCATAAGCAACAATACCTTTTATCGGTGATATTTGTGCCATTTCCGGCAGATATACAATCTCAAACGTGCCGTCACCATCATTTTTCAGTTGAACACTTTCGAACAGATCGGCTTGATAATGTATGGCGTCATTTAGTTTGTCTCGTGGAAAGACCTCTTGAATAGTCATTTCGGCCATTCTGTTCGTGTTGGGAATTCCATCCATAAAATTCGCTACAGACGTTGCAAGTTTTAGCGGCCCGAAAAACGGATATTCATCCCTGCCGGCCTTGAATGTGTAAATAATATCCGTAGCTAAATCACCATCAAAATCGTTGGCGTACACACCGAATGTTTTCGCCTCCGATGTGGTAAAGGTGTGATTTAATCCCAGGTTGCCTGCAATCAGATCCATACGGCCATCACCGTTAAAATCGCCTTTTGTAAGGGAATACCACCACCCGCGGGTGTTTTCCAGGCCTGCAACGGATGTAGTTTCCCTCAGATTTGTCCCGTCATTTTCAAAAATGCGAATTGGCTGCCAAACCCCGGCCGTTACCAGGTCCGGAAGGCCATTGTTGCCGGTATCCAGCCAGACGGCATCACTTGTCATGCCGAGATTAAGCAGGTCCGGTGCAACCTGTTCGGTCACATCCCTGAATCTGCCGTCATCGTTTTTAAGCAGATAACTGCGTGTATGGGCAGGATAATTTCCAGGATACACATTTCCGCAGACAAACAAATAGATCGAGCCGTCACCGGTGACATCCGCCGGCACTACGCAAGAACTGTTTGAAAACAGGGTTGGAAGAGCTCTCTCATCACGCAAAAACCGCCCATCGCCCATATTGATGTAAATCCGGTCTTGCAATAAGCCGAACGAAGCTGCGGTATGATATCCTCCGCTTGCCACATATAAATCCTGCAAACCGTTGCCGTTTATATCTAAAAAAAGAGCTGCCGTATCTTCGAATGGAGCATCCAAAAGCCACGGTTCTCTTCTCGATGATTTAGTGAATGTCCCATCTTCATTTTGCAGATACAGCTCCGCCGGGTGGCCTGCTGCCCCTCCAATAAACATATCATCCAGCCCGTTACCGGTTGCATCACCCACAGCCAGCGGCGGACCCATCCTTGACTTCATGTAGGGCAGTGTGGGTTGATGCACAAAATCTACAAAGCGTTTTTCCCAGTGTTGGTAATCAATGCCCAATTCTTCATCAGCCGGTGTAAACAATGGATTAGATAGTTTTACCAATCCCATTCGGCTGCCTGCACGCTGATCCGCCTCACTCTGTTTGATCGTAATTATCTGGTCAGCTTCTATATCCCGCAGCAACTGTTTGCGTCCGTCCGGCCAGACAATTTCCAGGGAATCTGCCATTAAGTTTTTACCCATCCCGAAATGTATGCGTCCGTCCATCGTAGATTGAAAACCCCGGTATATAGTGTGATAGATGTACTGAAATGCATCTCCCGCAAACAATGTAAGCTCTGCACCAAGCCCCTGACGGTTGGGATACTCTCCCTCAAGGTTGATTTGAAGGTAATGCTGCCCACCATTGTCGGCCAGGTCATTTCTGTAAACCGATGCCGGAGAATTGATGTTGTTGATGACAACATCGAGCCTGCCGCTGTTGTTCAAATCGCCGTGGGCTGCACCGTAGGAAAAGCCCGGCTCGCGAAAACCCCACAGATGGGAAACATCCTCAAATATCAAACCGCCCTTATTTTTAAAAAGATAGTTGGGTAAATGAATGGCGCGAAGCTCATTGTACAAGTTTTTTTTATACTCCCGCTGTGCATCCAGGGACATTAATGGTAGTGAATCATTCTTGAGAAGATACTCATGGTTAATAACATCCTTGGGATAACCGTTGGCAATTAACACATCTTTGAAGCCGCTGTTATTATAATCACCAAAAAGAGTTGCCCAGGTCCAGTCGGTATAGGCTGTGCCCGCAATGCGTGAAATTTCACTGAATTGAATATTCCCTTCCCAGTCAACACCTTGATTAAATTGCATTGTATTTTTGGGATAGTAATAGTCTAAACCCATTTCACGCTGAGTTCGAAAACGATCATGCGTGTTTCCTCCGCTCATTTTTTTTTGTTCATTGATCTCTTCTGGTGTCATATCGGTCTGCATAATATCTGGCCAGCCGTTATTGGTAAAATCAGCAGCATCAACACCCATTCCGGATAAACTGGTTTGCATCAAATAGTCACCGGCTTTGTTTGTGAATGTACCATCACCATTATTGATGTAAAGCACATCATTGGGCAAATTATCATTGGATATATAGATATCCGGCCAGCCGTTTCGGTTAAAATCGGTAACCACTACACCGAGTCCATAAGCATTTGCTTTTAATATACCGGCCTCATCAGATACATCCGTAAAAGTACCGTCTCCGTTATTTCTATATAGCTTGTCATGGCTCAGCGGGTCGTGGGGTATCTGAAAAGGTGAACCGCCCGCCCGATCAAAAAATGTTTCAGGTGAATTGTTCATCAGAAAGAGATCGAGATAACCGCTGCCGTTGTAATCAAAGAAAACTGCGTGAGTGCCGTAGTTTGTATCATCAATTCCATACTCAGAAGCAGCTTCGGTGAATGTCATGTCTCCATTGTTGATGAAGAGTTTATTGGCCCGTTCCTCAGGTGCTGTTTTAGGTTCACCGGCTACGGACAGGTATATATCGAGATAGCCACTGCCGTTTATGTCTGCCATGGAGACACCTGCAATCCAGCGATCGGTCATCAATCCGGCTTGTTCTGTAATATCCTCAAACTGAAAATCACCTCTGTTCAGATACAGCCGGCTCGAAACCAGGTTGCCGGCAAAAAACAGATCGGGCAGTCCGTTATTATTCAGGTCGCCGATGGCAACTCCGGCGCCATTAAAAATGTATGGGGATTTTTCAAACCAATCGAAATCTACATCACCGATGGTGTTCTCGAAGTGGATTCCGGTTTGATTGGGTGCAAGTTTGGTAAATACTTCTGAAGGTTCCTTTTCATGCGAGCACCCAAATAAAACAGTAACAAGCAGAAATACAAAACATCTTTTGAACATAAAATCGTCAATTGTTAATAAACTGTATAAAACTCAAACTACACTATTTTACACTTTTTAACATGATTAATTGATGTACTTTTGCGGTACATTTATTACCCAAAATATCCCGAGGCTGTGTTTAATATAAAGCAGCAAACAGAATCGAAGGGATTGAGAATCTATTCCTGAACAAAAGTCTATCTCCAAAATTTTTTACCGCTGAGGGGATATGGACAGGAAAATAAGGAGGTTGTCTATCCTGATTTGAAGGGCATAAGCGGACGATTGCACCAGGATTTGATTGGTCCCAGATGAGGATTTAAAACGAGGCTGTCCAAAAAGGGCGCCATCCCGTACCTGCCTACCGGAGCGGCAGCGCAGGCAGGCCTGATACGGGATCTCCTCTCTTTGATAAAAGCAGGAGATGCCGCCTGTCTCTTCGGGGGATCGGTGTCCGGCATGACGGTATCATAGTTATTTTATCTTGTTGAGCGCCTTTTTTGGACAGCCTCGTGGTTTAGTTGAAGTGTACAAGCGAGATACTTCGACAGGCCTGCCTGCTAAGGTGTGTAGCCAGGCAGGCTCAGCACAGGTGGTTGCGCCAGGGTGAGTTAACCGAATTAGATCAGGAATTTAATACGGCTGATATCCGGCTCCGGAAGGAGCCAAATGTTTGTAGCCCCGGACAAGTGAGGGGGTGTAAAACGCCCCGGCGTTTGAAACCGAGCGCAGTCCGGGGAATATGCGACGCCAACAAAATATCCCGAGGCTGATTTTAAGAAAAAATAATAAACAGAATCGAAGGGATTGAGAATCTATTCCTGCATGATATTCTATTCCTAAAAGTATTAACCGCGGTGGACGCTGGGAGGCGCAGAGAAGCTATGGGCAGGATAAATCTGGAGAGTATCTATTTGATTACAATAGGCGACACAAGCGGGGACGCTTGCGCCAGATAGAACCATGCCGGGCGCACAAAAAAAGGCACGCCGGAATGGCGTGCCTTTTTGTATTTATTAGTTTTCAGTTCGGGAATTAGTTGTATCCCGGGTTTTGCTCTAACTGCGGTACTCCCTCAATTGCACTCAGGTCAATCTGACGCTGCGGAATCGGGAAGTATTCGTTTCTGTTGGGGGTAAATCGTCCTTCGTTCAGGTACGATGCCGGGAACATCGCTCCTTCATAATCCATAAAGGAGTTGATGGTCTGCTCGGCAATACCCCAGCGGTTCAGGTCGAAGAACCTGTGGCCTTCCAGAGCCAGCTCCAGCTTGCGCTCGAAGCGAACGATATCGCGCGCCTGCTGCTGGCTGCCCAGCGTCTCATACAGAGCGATCTCGTAATTAGGCTCGGGATATTCGTTCCAGTTATTAATATCACCATGGCCGCCGCCCAGGTAGGTAAATGTGGTGCCCGTATCTTCACGAACCACCCAGCTTCCTGAGGAAGGCGTCATAGAGAGCATCTCTTCCTCGCTTGAGGCGATGCCATATGCAAACTCTTCGTTGAACTCGTTGCGTACCCAGGCGTCCGGATCTGCCGCACGCTCTCGCACGCGGTTGATGTAGGTCAGCGCCTGGTCGAGGCTTCCCACTTCGATCTCAGCTTCGGCTGCCATCAGCAATACATCAGCAAACCGGATGATCGGAAT
>SLPZ01000125.1 GCA_007131725.1 Balneolaceae bacterium | reverse complement strand
GCCGCAACCGGAGCATTCGAAGTATGGGCAATTACTTTATAAGGCTCAGGCAGGTGTTTGATGTGATCGCCGTGGCTCATCCAGACCACAGATTTATTTTTAACATTTTTCAGGAGATCGGAGTCATCATCGATTAAAATACGGGCACGCCCGAATTCCCGCTTGTCGGCTTTTTCAACGCTGTTGGGTTCAATAGAATGAGTGAGCGATTGAAGCCCATAGCAAATTCCCAACACAGGAATATTTAAATCCAGGTATTCCAGGTTCAATACGGGAGCGCCTTCATCATACACACTTTTTGGCCCGCCGGACAGTACAATACCCATGGGCGGATGTTCTTTAAACGGTTTGATGTCGGCATTGAAAGGGTGAATTTCACAGTAAACATTCAGCTCGCGAATTCGCCGGGCTATCAGTTGTGTATATTGAGAACCGAAATCAAGGATGAGTATCCACTCATCATGATGAGTATGCATGTTTATTTATTTGTTGATGGTAAGTGCTGATACTAAAGAGTTGATACCCCAAAAATTTCGTTGTTTTACGAACCGCTCAGGGTATTTGAAAAATTGTAATCTGCCTTCAAGATGGAAACGTTCAGGCCACCATATCCTTGTATGCTTCGGCCGTCATCAGTGAGTCGAGCTCTGAGGCATCGCTTAGCTTAATTTTCACCATCCAGCCATCGCCGTAAGGGTCGGTGTTTACCAGCTCAGGATCGTCTTCCAGCTTTTCATTAATTTCTGCAATTTCACCTGAAACGGGAGAAAAAAGATCGGAAACGGTTTTAACGGCTTCCACGGTGCCCATTACATCATCTTTTTCAAATTCACTTCCTTCCGGTTCAAGTTCTACAAAAACGATGTCGCCAAGTTCGCCCTGGGCAAAATCGGTGATGCCGACGGTAACGGTGCCATCGCCATTATCGCGAACCCATTCGTGTTCTTCGGTGTATTTTAAATCTTCAGGAAATTTCATATTGGTTTTGGTTAATCAGTTTCTGGATTAAAAATAAATGTCTGTTCAAGGTATTGGGTATTAAAATCTCCTTTTAAGAATCCCGGATCATCCATCAGTTGCAAATGATAGGGGATGGATGTTTTTATTCCTTCGATTACAAATTCTTCGAGTGCCCTTTTCATTCGTTTGATAGCTTCTTCGCGGGTCGGGGCACTGACAATCAGCTTTGCAATCATTGAATCGTAATAGGGCGGAATATTGTATCCGGCATAAGCGTGAGTATCAACCCGAACACTGCGCCCGCCCGGTATATTGAATGTGGTGATGAGCCCAGCACTCGGCCTGAAATTGTGAGCGGGATCTTCTGCATTAATTCTGCATTCTATGGCGTGGCCGCGCATTTTATACGGTTTTGTTTTGATTTTACCGCCCGCCGCAGCAATAATTTGTTCGCGAACCAGATCGCTGAAGGTAATTTCTTCAGTCACGGGATGTTCCACCTGAATGCGTGTGTTCATTTCCATGAAATAGAAATTCAGGTCTTTATCCACAATAAACTCTACAGTTCCGGCGCCTTCGTAGTTGATTGCTTTTCCGGCATTTACTGCAGCCTGTCCCATTTTATTCCGAACTTCGGGGGTCATAACGGGTGATGGTGCTTCTTCAAGAATTTTTTGATGACGGCGCTGAAGCGAACATTCGCGTTCACCCAGGTGCACTACGTTATCGTGCTGGTCACCCAAAATCTGAATTTCGATGTGCCGGGGGTTTACAATAAATTTTTCGATATAAACTTCTGCATTCCCAAAGGCCGATTCCGCTTCGTTACGGCAGGTGATAAATCCTTTTTTAAAATTTTCCTGTCTGTGAACAACTCTCATGCCGCGTCCGCCGCCTCCTGCTGTGGCTTTAATCATGACCGGAAAGCCGATTTCAGCAGCAATTTTTTCTGCCTCTTCCACATCGCTCACAATACCGTTTGAGCCGGGAACCACAGGAACTTTGTTTTTCATCATGGTTTCCTTGGCAGTGGCTTTGTCGCCCATGGTGCTGATCATTTCGGGAGACGGGCCGATGAACTTCAGATCATGTTCACCGCAAATACGGCTGAACTCGGCATTTTCTGCCAGAAATCCGTATCCGGGATGAATGGCTTCGGCATTGGTGATTTCGGCTGCGGCAAGAATGGAGGGAATTTTCAGATAACTGTCTTTACTTGGTGGCGGTCCGATACAGACCGCTTCATCTGCAAATTTTATGTGAAGGCTGTTTTCATCTGCCGTAGAATATACAGCTACCGTTTTAATTCCCATTTCTTTACAAGTGCGGATAATGCGCAATGCAATTTCGCCTCTGTTTGCAATCAATATTTTTTTAAACATAGAAGCGATTAGTCTTTTTTGATAATAAAGAGAGGCTGGTTGAATTCGACCGGTGTTGCATCAGAGACCAGAATTTTTTGAACTGTACCTGAAAATTCTGCATCAATTTCATTCATAATTTTCATCGCTTCTACAATACAGAGGGTTTCTCCTTCCTTGATATGGTCTCCTACTGAAACAAAAGGATCAGAGTCGGGAGAGGGAGCCTGGTAAAATGTTCCCACGATTGGTGATTTCACAACTTCTCCGTCGGCAGAAGAAGATTCTTCGGCGGGTTTAGTTTCTTTTGATATTTCTGTGGCGGCAGTCTGTGGCGGATTGGCTGGTTGCTGCTTAGGTTCTGAAGGCACTTGGTAGTGAAGTGCCTGAGGGGCCTGATCGGACGTTTTTTTGATTTGAATTTTGAAATCTCCCTCTTCAATGGCTACTTCATTGATGTCACTTTCTGAAATCAGGTCGAGTAATTTTTTTACGAGTTTTAAGTCCATTGTACAAAATTGGGTTATTTTTTTTGGGCTTTGAAAGTGGTATTCAAAGCATTGTTTTAATGTCGTTTATTATGATTTTACTCTTTCAATATATTCACTTGTTCGGGTATCCACCCGAATTTTTTCGCCTTCATTGATAAAGAGAGGCACCTGTACAACTGCTCCACCGGCAATTTTAGCAGGTTTGCTTCCTCCCTGGGCAGTATCACCCCTGACACCTGGGTCTGTTTCTATTACTTCCGTTTCAATATGATCCGGTGGTTCGGCGTATAAAATGCGTTCGTTTTCAACATCTACAACAAGTGTGCACATCATACCGTCTGTTACAAATTGCGACTTTTCAACCCTTGATTTTTCAAGGGGAATTTGTTCATAGGTTTCTTTATGCATAAAGTAAAACAGATCGCCATCGGCATAGAGAAACTGATACGGGTGGCGTTCAACTCTGACGGATTCAACATTTTCTCCGGCGCGGAAGGTCTTTTCAATATTTTTTCCGTTTTCAACACCTTTTAATTTGGTACGGACAAATGCCGGGCCTTTGCCAGGTTTTACATGCTGAAATTCAACAATCGAGTAGATTTCTCCATCTATCAAAATATTCAGGCCGTTGCGAAAATCGGTAGTGTCAATTTTTGCCATAATCTTTTAAATCAAATTTTTTTCAAAAATACAGCGGGTGCAGTTCAGTAACAAATATGCGGCTGTATTTTGCGCTTGTTCACTTTATACAATCAGTCATTAAAAATTTTTGTAATACTGATTTTTCCCAATATCAAATGTAAGGATAATTTTTAAAGCTTTTCTCAGGTTCTCACATCATAAATAAAATTATCTGATGGCCTCCACAATGGTGGAAATCAGAATGGCCGCGATAAGAACCGGGCAGATATATTTTATAAAGACTTTGTATACCGGCCAGAATATGGTACTGTTGATATCATCAAATCCTTTTTCCAGTTCCAGCCGAGCATTTTCTGTTTTCCAGAAGTATGCCAGAAATATACTTACAAAAAGCCCGCCAAGCGGCAGCCCGATTACACTGAATATAAAATCGATTGTGCCGATCAGGCTGGTATCAAATGCGACGAACAACGCGATGATAGTGATGATGCCGCCGATTAAGATTGCCGATTTTTTTCGTCGGATTCCATGTTCGTCGATGACATAAGATGTGGGAACTTCGAGCAGTGAAATGGCCGATGTGAGGGCGGCAATACTAAGCAGGAAGAAAAAGCTGGCTCCAAAGATCAAACCGATTAGCCCACCCATTTCATGGAAAAGTTCGGGCAGAACCTGAAAAATTAGTGCCGTTCCGGCAACCAGGTTTCCATCAGCATCAAAAATTACAACGCCTTGAGCCTGTGCCATGTAAATGGTAGGCATGATCAGCAGTCCGGCCATAAAAGCAATTCCCACATCAAACACGGTTACCATGGCGGCTGCTTCCGGAATATTCTCTTTCTTGCTCAGATAAGAACCGTAGGTGATGAGCGCCCCCATGCCCAGCGAGAGAGAGAAAAATGCCTGCCCCATAGCGGCCAGAATCAGATCGGTGTTAATAGCGCTGAAATCAGGTACAAGATATTCCGTGAGGCCTTCGCTTGCCCCGGGCTGGAACATTACATAAACAATTAAAATACCGATGATGACTACGAGTAGCGGCATCAGCAAGCGTACTGCACGCTCAATTCCCTGGCTGACTCCCCCCAGGACAATGGTGATAGTAACGGCCATAAACATAATGGCAACAGCGGCATTAAGCCAGCCGTTTTCGGTATCGGATACCCATGCTGCCCAGTCGTGTAGTCCGGCATGAAAAAAGATCTGTTCAAAAAAGTAACTGATTGTCCATCCGGCAATGATTACATAGAAAGAGAGAATGGCAATGCCGCAAAGCACGCACCAGAATCCGGCGATGGTAAATATTTTATTTTTACTGAGAGCTTTGAAAGCGCCGACCGGATTTTTCTGTGTGCGCCGACCAACACTTAATTCGGCAACCATTACCGGATATCCAACGATGAATACAAGCATGGCGTAAATAAACAAAAAAGCCGCACCGCCGTTTTCTGCCATTACTGTTGGATACCGCCAGATATTACCCAGGCCTACTGCAGAACCGGCCGCGGCCAGTATAAATCCGATTTTCGAGTTCCAGGTTCCCCGAATATTAGGTTTTGAAGTTGCCAATTTGTTGAAGGTTTAAATTTACTGATTGAATCGGAACAAAATATTCTATGTGTGCGAATGTCGCAACTTTCTAAGCAACATTCCGCTTTGTGAGGGCAAATTTACACTTCCGGTTACAAAATTAATGGCCTGCGTAGATGCGATGTTGTGGTCTGCAAGCACCTCCCAGGTTCCGTTGGGCAATTGTTGTTCATTATGCTGAAAGGCATTTCCATTTAATACCACATAGTAGTCGAAAATATCATTAGTAGATTTGCCGCTAACATAAAAACTGAGCAGGAGCGGATCACCAAAATAATCGAAACAGATTTCATTTTCACTGCATTTTCGCAAGGCGGGTGATTCCTGCCTGATTTTAATCAGCCCGCGATAATATTCAAACAGCTCACGGTTGGCCTGCAGGTCGTTAAAATTCAGCCAGTTGGTTTCGTTATCTTTTTGATAGCTGTTGTGATCCATTTTACCTTCATCGGGATCTTCGCAGGGTGTTTTGGCGATAACTTTAGAACGGGCAAATTCCTGCCCGGCGTGTATCATGGTGATACCCTGTGCAGTAAAGAGTGAGAGAGCGGCAAGCTTGGCGAGTTTCATCTGGTGATCGTTCAGCTTAACGTGCTTTTTACGATCCTGAACCACCTGGTCATGAATTTCGGGATTGAGCCCGATGCGGATAAAGTCCCCTAAAGTAAATCCGTCGTGGCTTTCAAGATAATTTACACTGTGCTCCGATGTTTGAAAAAGTCCGCCCTCATCATGGTTAAGCGTGCCTTTCATCACATTTTCGAGCCGTTCGCGGTTGGTTTCGTGCTGCCAGTCAGAAAATATAAAACCGCGGTCGTGAACCGGGTCAGAGCCTTTGATGCTGTTTCTGATGCGGTCGTTCCAGGAAGCCCAGTCGTGTTCAGAAAAGAGTTGTGGTGAATAGTAACCGCCCCAGGGCTCGGCAATCAGCACGGCATTGGGATATTTTTTATGTACCTCTTTTTTGATGGCATCCCATGTATCTTTGTCGAGCAGTGCGGCGAGGTCAAACCGGAAACCGTCTATTTTAAATTCGTCCATCCAATAGAGTAGCGAATCAATAATCAATTCCCTGGCAATCTTTTTTTCTGATCTGAGTTCATTCCCGGTGCCGCTGCGGTTTAACAGTTTTCCTTTTTTGTCCTTCCTCAGATAAATATCCGGCATCAAATGTGGCAGCGGGTTGATATCAAAAAGAGAGGTGTGATTGTAAACAACATCCATCAAAACGGTCATACCCTCGGCATGCAGCGTTTTTACTACCTCTTTAAATTCGGTGATGGCCGCTGTGGTTTTACCCGAATGGTTGCCGGTAAAATCTGAGGCAAAGGAGCATTCGGGAGCAAAGAAAAAGGAGGTCATATATCCCCAATAATTTGCCGAATACACATTCCAGGAGTTTTGAAATCCTTCGGGTGTTTTAATACCATAAGGCGGTTCGATGGGAGAAAACTTTTGAAGCGGCAAAAACTCAACACAATTTACCCCCAGTTTTTTCAGGTGGGAGAGGCCGCCGATTTGGTTGGGGTCGATAAATTTTTTATAACTGCCGGTTCCCTTTGCAAGGCTGGAAGGGTGTGCCGTCAGGTCTTTAATATGGGTTTCATAGATCATGAGGTCCCGCGGATCGTCCGGAAACTGATGCCCGGTGTCACCCCAGTCAAAATCGTGCTCGAAAATGTAAGAGCGTGCCTGCTGGCGATAATTATTTTTGACTGTTACGTGCCTGCTGTAGGGATCGGCAAAAACTTCATGAACATAAGGGGTGTTCGGTTTTTTCTTTTTGCTGAATTCAGCTTTGTAGCCATACCATTTGCCGTTAAGGTTTTCGTGAACAGTGAGCATCCACTCGCCGCTTTTGCTCTTTGCCATTGGAAGTTCAGTTCCTTTTCTGGCATCGTACTCGTCGTACACAATACAGGTTACACTTTTGGCATCAGGGCAATAAAAACAGAATGTAGTGGTGTCATCCGACAGGGTTACACCGAGACTCACTTTTTCAAGTTGTTGCTTTATCATCGAATAATACTTCCCGGTTCAGCCTCGGTTTCAAGAAAGTGTAGATTGCCTTCGTTGTCTTCACCCATTAAAATCATTCCGTTGCTTTCAATTCCCATCATTTTTTTCGGTGCAAGGTTGGCAACCACGCAAACACGCTGCCCGGCAAGTTCTTTTGGATTAAATTGTTCTGCCACACCGGCCAAAACGGTTCTTTTTTCAAAACCGAGATCAACCTGCACTTTCAGCAGTTTATTAGATTTTTTGATTTTTTCTGCCCGGATAATTTTTCCTGCCCGGATATCGAGAGAGGCAAAAGCATCGAATGAGACTTCTTTTTTAAGCGGCGGATATTTTTTTTCTGCGGTTTTGTCTTCAGCTTCGGCTGCCCGCTTTTCAAGAATGGCGACCTGTTTGTCCACGGTTTCGTCTTCAATTTTTTCAAAGAGAATTTCACCGGGTTTCACAATCTGCCCCGATGGCACCATATGGTCATTTACATGATCCCAAAAGGCCGTTTCAGGAATGCCAAGCTGGCCTCGAAGATCAGACATTTTTTTGGGAAGTACGGGCGAAAAAAGCACTGAAAGAGCCGCAGATATTTGCACACAAACGTATAGTGTGTTGCCGCACGCCTCGGGATTCTCTTTCCGGGTTTTCCAGGGTTCGGTTTCTGTAAAATAGCGGTTGCCGATACGAGCAAGGTTCATTGTTTCCGCAATTGCCTCCCTGAACCTGAATGAATTGTAGGCATTTTCAATTTTTTCTTTTTGCCTATCGATGGATGCCAGTGCCTCCAGGTCGGTTTTTGAAGGATTATTCAGAGCAGGAACTTCTCCATTGTAAAAACGCTCTGTAAAACTGCTGGTGCGGAAAATAAAATTACCAAGGATATCAGCCAGTTCACTATTTACCCGGCTTTGAAAATCTTTCCAGGAAAAATCGGAGTCTTTGGATTCTGGCAATATCGTGCCCAGCGCATAACGGAGCAGATCGGGTTCAAACTGCTCAAGATATTCTTCCAGCCATACAGCCCATCCTTTCGAGGTGGATAGTTTTTGGCCTTCAAGGTTCAGAAATTCATTTGCCGGCACATTTTCCGGTAAAATATAATCGCCGTGCTGCATCAGTGTGGCAGGGAACATGATGCAGTGAAAAACGATATTGTCTTTTCCGATGAAATGGATCAGCGACGTGTCTTCACCCTGCCAGTACGTTTTCCAGCGTTCGGGGTCTCCAAGTTCCTCAGCCCATTCTTTCGTGGCAGAGATGTAGCCGATGGGAGCATCAAACCAGACATAGAGCACTTTTCCTTCGGCATCTTCCAGTGGAACGGGTACGCCCCAGGTTAAATCTCTGGTTACGGCGCGGTCGCCCAGGCCGGCATCAAGCCAGCTTTTACACTGGCCTGTAACGTTGGCTTTCCAGTCTTTCCGGGAGTCGATCCATTTTTCAAGACGCTCCTGAAAATCACCGAGCGGGATAAACCAGTGTTCGGTTTTTTTGATTGCAGGTTTGTTGCCGGTTATGGAGCTGACGGGATCGATCAGGTCGGTGGGAGAGAGTGAGGAGCCACATTTTTCGCACTGATCACCGAAAGCTTCCGGATGGCTGCAAACCGGGCAGGTGCCTTTTACATAGCGGTCGGGAAGAAACATATTTGTTTCTTCATCATAGAGCTGCTCCTGGGTTTTCTTTTTAAAAACCCCCTGTTCATGCAGTTTCAGAAAAATATCCTG
>SLPZ01000013.1 GCA_007131725.1 Balneolaceae bacterium | reverse complement strand
TTATAATAAATATTTAAAAAACCAATTAATAAATATTAATAAATTAATTCATTCACATAAAATCTATTATTTCTTAAACACAGTTATTATTCTTTCCAACTCAAATCAGTAAAAAATATCTATGTGAAAATTCAATATAGAATTTGATTATAGAGGTAAGTCGTTGCCAAGCAGTTATCTTACAAGATGATTCATCATAGATACCGTAATACCGATCCAATATCTTCTTCTCTTACCAAAAAGGGTAAATCCCGTATCAAGCCTGTCTGCCGAGACTTTAGCACAGGCATGTACGGGATGGCGCAAGCATCACTATTTTATATTCAGAAAGGTAGTGTTATGTCAATTATACATTGGCAGCCTGGGAAAGACTTCCGAAGTCTTTTCGGGATCCCTTTGGTGACTGATTTTAATAAAATATTGGCCAATTTTATCTTTCAATCCTATTGATAACATCCATGAAGGCTTCGGAAGTCTTGTATGACCAACATCCTATAAATGAAACAACAGTAGTTTAATCCCGGAGAAATTTACAAATAGCGTCGGTGTATGATTTTGTTGTCCCCTTTCCGCCAATATCTTGTGTACACTCCTCTTTATGGTCTTGCAAAACGGTGTATACCGCAGACCGGATTCGCTCGGCCATTCGGAATTCTTCCAGGTATTCGAGCATCATTAGAGCGGAAAAGAGAAGTGCAGTAGGATTTGCTTTATTTTGGCCTGCAATGTCTGGTGCTGAACCGTGAACAGCTTCAAACATGGCCGCATTATCACCGATATTTGCAGCACCTGTAACACCCAAGCCACCAACAAGGCCCGAAGCGAGATCAGATAAAATATCACCAAAAAGGTTGGTAGTTACAATCACATCAAACTGCTGCGGATTGAGCACCATTTGCATGGCCATGTTATCTACAATCAGGTCTTCAAATTCGATTTCAGGATATTTTGGTGCAATTTCTTTACCAATTTTCAGAAAAAGTCCCGTAGTCAGCTTCAGAATGTTGGCTTTATGAATCAGACTCACTTTTTTACGGTTGTGTTTTTTTGCATACTCAAATGCGGCGGTAATAATTCTTTCACTGGCATCTCTTGTTACCACAGCAATACTTTCGGCATGCTCTTCATTTTCGTCAACCCAGTGCTCTTTGCCAAAATAGAGGCCCTGCGTATTTTCACGAAAAAGTACAATATCCACTTCACGGAAAGGACTATCTATATTGGGAAGTGATTTTGCCGGTCGAATGTTGCTGAAGAGTTCAAATTTCTGGCGAAGCGCAACATTGATAGACCTGAAACCGGCACCCACCGGAGTTGTAAGCGGCCCTTTCAGAACAATTCTGTGTTCTTTAATCGCTTCAAGTGTTTCTTCCGGCAGCGGATTGCCAAGCTCATTTTGTGCACTTTCCCCGGCTTTACATTTTATCCAGTTTATATCAATACCGACGGCATCTAAAATAGCTGTAACCGATTCAGTGATTTCAGTCCCAATCCCGTCACCGGGGATCAATACAATGTTATACATAGGTCAATTGATTATTTTTTTATTGAATTTTTTCAAGATAGCAAATTATCGATGCATGATACAGTTCCGGTTTACTCAAAAAGAATTCAAATTATTTTCTTTCTTTCAAACCGGAAAATCGTTATCTCTGCTCTGAAATTAAAAAATCCTGGTTAGCATGAAACGATTCAGAAGTGATATTCCACGGGCATCAAAAAAAGAAATTTTCGGCTGGGCAATGTTCGATTTTGCCAATCAGTCATATACACTGCTCATCATAACTGTAATTTTTCCGGTTCTTTTTACAACAGTAATAGTCGGTGATGCAAACCAGGATTACCGCCTTGGCAACCTATTATGGAGCATTGCACTGGCCGTCAGCTATTTTATGGTCGTGCTCAGCGGACCCGTTTTTGGCGCCATTATGGACTATTCAGCGCTGAAGAAAAAATTTCTTTTCATCAGCTATCTGCTCACCATTATCAGTACAACCCTGCTCTATTTTGTGGAACCCGGGCTTGTTGTACTCGGTGTGATTTTGATCATCATCTCCAACTTTGCCTATGCTATCGGCGAAAATTTTATCGCTTCGTTTCTTCCCAGCCTCGGCCCGCCTAAAGACCTCGGTAAAATTTCAGGAATCGGTTGGTCGCTCGGTTATGTGGGCGGACTGTTCTCCGCCGGTTTTGTTATTCTATATCTCGGCGAACCCACCCTCGAAAACTTTGACACAATCCGCTGGGTTGGCCCCTGGGCCGCTTTCTTTTTTATGGTGGCTGCAATCCCAACTTTTCTATGGGTTAAGGAACCTGGCGCCCGGCAGCTTCTGCCTGAGGACGAATCCTTTTTTTCGATCGGTTTTAAACGGCTGGGTGAGACGATGAGAATGGTCACTAAATTCCGGGATCTTGTAGTTTTTCTTGTATCAGTGTTTTTTGCCATGGCCGGAATCTACATCGTCATCTCTTTTGCATTTATCTATGGAGACCAGGTTGTGAGATGGGATGAAACCGTTCGGGTGCTGATGTTTATAGTTGTGCAAATAACGGCCGCTATAGGCGCTTTTTCTTTTGGTTTTATCCAGGACAAGATCGGCGCTAAATTAACCTACATTATAACCCTGACTCTATGGTTTCTCGGAGTGATGGGAATCTGGGGTGTGATAGATATTACGGATTGGCTGAACGCAACCTTCCAAACCGATTTTGATGCACAGTATGTTTTTCTTTATATAGGTGTGATTGCAGGATTAAGCCTCGGTTCGAGCCAGTCGGCCAGCCGTGCTTTGGTTGGAATTTTTACTCCTGAAGAGAAATCAGCCGAGTTTTTTGGATTTTGGGGCCTTTCAAATAAAATAGCCGGTGTTTTTGGTATTATTGGTATTGGACTGCTTCAGGCTCAGTTCGGATTGCATCAGTCAGTGCTGTTTTGTGCATTCCTTTTTTTGGTAGCTGTAATAATCTGTTTGTTTGTCAACGAAAAACGCGGAGAACAGGCTGCTGACGATTTTCAAGAACAGGACTAATTCTTTATGTACCTGTTTCATCCGTATTCTAAGATTTTTTTCAGATCATTCAGAATAATCGAATAAAATGTCTAAAATAAGGCCTTACAATATATTGAGCGTTAACAAATTAATATTACTGTGGTTATTGATATTTTGAAAATTCAGATTTTGCCATACTGAAAATGTTATAACACAGTTCAGATTTTTTTTATAAAAAACCTGATTTTTTAATGGATTTATTGCTCAGAATGTTAACTTATGCAAGTTAAACGTGTGAGGGATCTTACCAGATTCAAATACAACGCAAGGATGATAAGTTTATCATCAAGATTAATACTAACCTTAAAACGGAGATTTATATGAGTAGAATGGATGAACTAAAAGAACTGATGGCAGGTTTGGAAGAAGATCTTGTAAAGTTCTATGAGAAAGGAAACAAAGCAGCAGGAACCCGCGCAAGAAAACAACTGCAGGAATTAAAAAAACTGTCTCAGGATATCAGGCTTGAAATCCAGGATATCAAAAACAATGGATAGTAAGTTTTAAGAACATTCTAAAAAAAGCCACGAAATTCGTGGCTTTTTTTGTTTGAGAAGTATATGCTTATCTTTTTTTCGGTTAAATCTACAGACCAGTACGTATAATTATTTCTGTATGAACTTACAGTTTCGCCTCGTTGTTTCATCATGACCTTTCTTCTTAGAAATTGAATTATTTATGCAAGAACCACAATTTCATAAACTGACCCCACGGGCCATCCGGGTTTGGCAGTGGGGTAATTTAATCGGGAATCTTTTCTTTTTCGCTATTCCTGCGGCTTATGCTGCTGTATTCGGAGTTGATGGTTTTCATTACTGGATGGTTGTCGTCTCGGCATCCATTGTATTCATTTTTTGGATGTTGTCTGTTTTTCTCACGCCATACCTTACCTGGAAACACTGGCGTTATGCGATCGACGAAAAAGAGATTGACCTGAAGCGCGGAATCCTTTTTAAAACAAGAACCCTGATTCCGCTCAGCCGTGTGCAGCATGTTGATACCCGCCAGGGGCCGATTCTTCGGTGGTATAATCTCTCATCGGTTACCATTTCCACCGCGGCCACCACACACGAAATTCCCGCACTCGATTCGGTTCTTGCCGACCGGGTTCGCAAACAAATCTCAACTTACGCCCGCCTGGCAGAGGAAGATGTCTGAATTTCAGCGCCAACATCCCGTTGCGGCAGTCAGCCGTGCCCTCGACCTGATCCGGGGGAATTTCATCACCATCCTGGTTTTTCTGTTTGTGGGTGCACAGAGCGAAACTTTTCCCTTTCTGTGGTGGATCGGCGGCGGTTTTGCCTTTTTGCTGATTCTGGGAGTGGCCAACTGGTGGCGTTTTCTCTTTAAATTAGAAAACGACCTGCTGCACATAAAAAGCGGCATTTTTGTCCGTAAAAACCTCTATCTCACCAAAGACAGGATTCAGGTGATTGACATCACTTCTGGAATTATTCAGCGAATGTTCGGGCTGGTCAGGCTCGATATACAAACAGCAGGGTCAAGTTCCCGGCAGGCAGCAATCGATGCAATTACCCGAGACGAAGCCATTGAAATCAACAATATTTTGCGTCGTGAATCGCAAAAAACGGACTCTGCTACCGGTGAAATTTCTGAAATCAAACAGGATACTGACGAAATTTTGAACCGGTTCAAAATTCCGCATAAAGAGCTGCTTATTGCCGCTTCAACATCGGGCAGTTTTGGTATTGCCTTATCGATCATTGCAACGGTCTTTTCACAGGTTGAACCCCTCATCAGCGAATCGGAAATGTTCGAATATCTCTTCAATATGCTGCCGTCTCAGACCGATACCATGATGATCATCTCAATCATTTTAGTATTCATCATTTTTGCCTGGCTGATCTCCTTCTTCAGCACACTTTTCACATATGGCAATTTTACTCTCGAAGTGAAAGAAAAAGAGATGGTAGTTTCGCGCGGAATTTTTGAAAAGAAACGAATCACAGTTCCCTACAATCGCATCCAGGCCATCCATGTAACGGAAGGAATTATACGGCAGCCGCTGGGATATGCATCCCTCCACCTGGAAAGCGCAGGTTATGGTGATGACAAGGGAACAGGCTCTATTGTGATGTTTCCGCTCATCAGGCGAAATAAAATTTTAAATCTGCTGAATGATGTTCTGCCCGATTATCAAAAAGAGCACGAGGGCATCAGGCCGCCCTCACGATCGCTGAGGCGATATCTTTTCCGGTCTGCTTTTTTTATCACGGCCGCAACTGCCGCGCTTTACTGGGGTATGAATTTTAACCTTTGGATCTGGATTTTTCCTGTGTTGTCCGTTTACTGGGGCTGGCTAAAATACAAAGATGCCGCTGCTGCCTCGGGAGATGACATTCTTGTGATGCGAAGCCGGCGATTGTCGAAATCAACCGCCTACATCAAAAAAAATCGCGTACAGGATGCCACACTGATTCAAAGCCCATTTCAGCGAATGCGGAATCTCTGTTCTATCCAGGTGTATGTAGCATCGGGAGATCATGGAAAATCATTCCGGGTCAGAGACCTGGAGTACGACGACGGACTGAAATTGCTGAATGATGTTCGAAAAAACGGAGTGGAATTTTCTGACCTGCTGGATGAACAGATTGTGTCCGGAAAAGTGCCGCTCCCCGGATGGAATTTGTAGAAAAGTTGAATTAAGGCCGGAGCCGTCCTATTATTTATGATGAAATGGTAGTTAACCTAAGTTCGAAATAAGAACTAAAGCTTTAAAAGTCCCCCTTTTGAAGCTTATCATTACCCATAACTGCTTGAATGTTGATAAGTCCATTGTTCGAAAGGGACACTCTTCAACTAATTCTTATGTTGAACTAACTTTATTTAGCTCACTCTTTTCAACCCATCGCGCCAAGTGGAATCGGCGTATCGAGGGTTTCCGAAACAGCGCGCAACAGCTCCATCTCTTCTGTTGAAATTTTCTGATCGGCCGTGATGCAGTGAATCATCGCACTGACGATATATTTTTTAACAGGATTGGCCGATGCTGCCAGTTCATCAAGAGCACTATTCAATTCGTTTAATCCGCAATCTGCCTTTGAGAGCAATTTTACATCATCCGAAATAAATTTTTCCACAGGTTCAATCCCGGAATTCCAGGCAGCTTCTGTGTCTTTGTCCGATGCATGGGCCAGGGCAGAAAGCAATACCGATAACTCCTTTCCGAGTGTCTTTAAATGATGATGCCGCACTTCAGGCTTTTTCACATCTGAGAATGTTGTATCAAGCTGGTGAGTCACCATTTTTTCGAGAGCAAATCCAAACAGGTTTTCAGGGTCTCCGTCCAGAATAACTTTTTCTACGATTTCCCTGAACACTTTGTACTGCGCTTTGCTCATATTGCGAAGAGCAGGCAATGCAAGCTCCGCGAGTGGCAAAAACCAACTGCGGTCGGCCGAATCCAGTTCTTTTACCAGCCTGTCTGTTTCTTCTGCCACAGCATCACTCGTTTTATCGTCCAGCCTTTCATTTAATTCATCCTCATTCCGGCTTTTTGATGAAGTGATCAGCAGCCCGTAAATCAACGCTTCAGCGCCAAGTGGTTCATGTGCCGCTTCCCGAAGTGAAACAGGAATTTCGTTCAGCAGTTTACCGGCTCTGCTCAGGTTTTCACCTCCCATGGTGCCGATTGCAGCAAGTATTACCTCAGGTGTTAGTGCAGCGTGGCCGCCTACTCCCCTGCCTTCTGGTTTGCCCGGCTCGGTTCCGGCCACATGTTCTTTCTGAAATTTTTCACGGATTTTCCGGCTGCTTCGGTCGTCTCTCTGTCCAAATTCAGGACTGATGGCTTTGATACGATCTTGCAGCGGCGGGTGTGTGGCAAAAAGCCGGTCAAAAGCCGAATGAAAACTGCTGGCAAAAAAGAGGTGGCTCATTTCCATGGCATGGCCGTCATTAATTTTCCCGCCTTTTTTTGTCTTCCCGATTTTATTCAGCGCACCTGCAATTCCGTCTGGATTTCGTGTGTACTGTACGGCAGCAGCATCGGCCAAAAACTCTCTCTGTCTTGAAATAGCCGATTGAATCATACGTCCGAATAACATGCCAATATATCCGATGATAACCAATGCCAGACCGAAAGCAATAATGGCAATGGTTGCATTACCGCCGCCTCGTCCGCCGCCACGGCTGCGAACTCTCATCCCTCCGGAGTAGAACATGCTGCGCATTAAAATCATCCCCATGATGTGTATGACCAGAATACCGTTCAAAATACCGATCAACCTGATATTCAGGCGCATATCGCCATTAAAAATGTGGCTGAATTCATGCGCCATCACACCCTGTAGTTCATCCCTTGTCAGTTTTTCAAGCGCGCCGCGAGTCACACCCACGGCGGCATCGTTTGTGCCAAATCCGGCCGCAAAAGCATTGATATTATCTTCATTATCAAGAACATAAACATCCGGCACGGGCAGCCCGGATGCGATTGACATTTCCTCGACGATATTCATCAGCCTGCGCTCATTTTGTTCGGTGGTAGATGGTTCTACTTTTCGTCCGCCAAGAAGTTCTGCCACGGCTGATCCCCCCTTTCGGAGTTGCGAAACCCTTACTGCTGTTCCAATCAGAATCACAATCAAAACCAAGACGGAAACTGTAGCCAGCCAGCCCGGATACCAGATTGCAATTCCCCCCTCTGTGGTTACCTGTGAATGAAATATTATCAGCGAGACTATATAAATTGATAAAATTATTCCGATAACCGCCAACATATACAGAAAAATCAGCTTCGTTGTATTCTGTTTTGCACGGTCTTGTGCTTCAAAAAAATCCATCTGCCTTGATTAAATCTTTATTTTTTATTTCAATAGCCTGAACTCATAAAAAAAACAGTCCCTATAAACACCGCAATTGTTTGGTTAACCGATGATTGAGAGCAAAGTTAAAACGAAACTTTGGGAGCTTCTCTTTCTGCAGAATCTTCAATTACAAATTGCTGTGCGGGAGAGAATCCAAACATTCCGGCAAATATAACATTCGGAAATTTTTCCCGGTAGATGTTGTAATTCATCACAGCATCATTAAATGCCTGCCGGGCAAAAGCAATTTTATTTTCTGTTGAAGAGAGCTCTTCAGACAATTGCATCATATTCTGATTGGCTTTCAGGTCGGGATAATTCTCCGAGAGGGCAAACAGCCTTCCGAGCGAGCCGGTTAATGCCTGCTCAGCACCCATCAGGTTTCTCATTGCCTGCGGGTCTTCGGGCTGCTCGGCAGCTTTTTTCTCAGCCTGCTGTGCTTGATTCCGGGCCTGGATCACCGCCTCCAGTGTTTCCCGCTCATGTTTCATGTAGTTTTTGGCAACTTCTACCAGGTTGGGAATTAAATCGTAGCGGCGTTTAAGCTGCACATCGATCTGGGCAAATGCATTTTTGAACCGGTTACGGAACGATACCAGTTTGTTATAAATACCAATAAACCAGGCAATAATAACAACAAGTATAACAAGTAAAATAATAATCGTAGTCATGATGATGGATTGGATTAATTGAAAGTTAGCGTATCATCAAAATGTATTGAACGGAATATACGAGATGTAGAGCGAGGTGCAAATACGAACTGTGTCCGTTATAAAAGTTTTTCAACTATTTGGCTGCAGCGAGATAAGAAGAAATCCCCGACGCTGACAACCCAATGTTGTGGATTGTCAGGCCGAAGGATATTTGCTTTCATGCCTCATAATCTGTTCAAAATTATGTGGTCAATTTACGGGCAACAACACTCTCGTTATCTTTTTTTCCAGATCTACTTTTTTTCAGGAATGCATGTTAATTTAATTAACATTCCCGATTGCCACGTGTTTTTTACTTTAGCCAACGATTGTATTTGTAATGTAAAACTAAATATTAAATAATTCTAATGTATTTAGAATGATTTAATCAATAGTAAGACTGGAGAGGTAAGGATAAAATTATCAACAACTTTTATATTAAATAATATTAATAATCTATCGTGCCCTGATAACTTAATTTGGAATTTACGGCAACTCTTTGTGCGGGAATGGATTGAAACTTCCTTTATTGACTGATTCGTTATTTCTCAGTTAAACCAGTAACTCATTTTGAAAACAACAGCACGGTTTCGGGAGTCCATGGTTTCAGGAAAGTAATTGTCGGTATACACAATAAAAATATCAGAAACCGGACTGTACCTCCATTGAAAACGGCTGTTTATATTCAGGTTATCGAGTTGTTCATTATATTGAACAAATGTTGTGAAGAAGAGTGTATTGGTAAATGTAACATCGAGCTTGGGGCCAATCAGCCAGAACGAATTTTGCCCCCACGGTTCGGGAAGGTCAAGATAGTTATAGCTCATAAACATGGATATACTTCCATAGGGCTGATACCGCGCATTCAAATCTCCTTCAATAAACCAGCGGTTTCCGTTAAAAAACCCTCCATATCCTGTAGCCACGGTGTATCTCAGAAGTTTCCGGGTGTCTGACCTGTACTGAACCTTGCCATCAAACCAGCTATAATCACTACCGGCCTGTAAAAATTCAATCCCTGTATTGGTCGGATCAAAATTCTGCCTCAGCTCAACAAAATTGTGATCCAGAACAAAATAGATTCTGCTTAAATCGTGAAATGTAAAATAGTAACCCAGGCTGATTTCACGGTCGGTCATGCTGAAATCGGACGGGCGGAAATAGCTGTTCATATGGCCGGTAAAACCGTGCTGCTCCAGACTCGACTGATCGGGATAAAATCGTATGGTTGTATACGGGTTGAGCCTCAAATAATCGGTCCTGGGAATATATCCTGCCGAAGCAATATAATTTTCACCAACATACTGCTGATTTAACCCCACTTCAATTTTCTGCCTTGAATATCTCAGTTCCATACCCTGAGAAAATTCCGACCCGGTGTCGATCCCATCTGTAAATGAATGAAAAGCAAATGCGCGCCCGGTCCAGAAATTATCCTGGCTGGCAAGGTTAAACTGCAATCCGCCTGTCCGGTTGTAGGATTCGCCATCCCAGGAATCCGGTTTTTCTATATTCTGACGGTCAACATAAATTGCAGAAATGTTGGAGCGCGAAAAAACACGTTTTTGCGCGGTTGCCACAAAAAAGTTGCTCGAAGGCACAACATCGGTATCCTCTGTGTACATATTCATCACCCCTATTCGCCAGTCCTGTCCCATTTTACCGCTCAGCCGTGCGCCGGCTAATACGGGTGCATCAATCCCGATTCTTCGAGAGAAAAACGGCCTGATATTTCGTGAACCGAAATTGGCAAACAGGTCGGAATTTTCGAGAAAAAACTGCCGCTTCTCAGGAAAAAATAGTTCAAACCGGTCGAGGTTGGTAATCTGCTGATCCACATCGGCCTGCGAAAAATCGGGATTATACGTTAAATCGAGATTAAGGGATGATGACAGTCCGACTTTAGCATCCATCCCAAAATCAGTCCGGTAGTTCGTGTCGGTGCCCGCTTCAAAATCGCGGGCAGCACTACCAAAAATGTATGGAATCAATGATAGCTGAAGACCGGGATCAGGGGGCGGTTCATCCCACTGCAGGGTTCCGGTATAGGCAAGTGAAGCCGTGGGAAATTGCCGGGGAACCGGCGCCCATGAGGATTTTTCGTTGATACTTAAATCGAGCCGGGAAAAGTTGATATTCCACTGATCCAGTCCCGCCTTGTAGCGAATGGATTTGAACGGAATTCGCATTTCTGCCACCCAGCGGTCATCGTAATCTTTGGTAACCACCTCCCATTTTGTGTCCCAGGCAAGGTCTACAGCAAAGCCGTTACTCATGGTTCCATCCCATTTGGCCCCGGCTGCATTCACCCCAAATGAGAATCCGGTGGTTAAATCGTTAAACGGATCGATAAACATCAGGAAATTGTCGTTGGTGCCAAAGGCAAAATCACGCCGGAGAGACTCAACCACACGGGGGGCATCAATCACATCAAAAAAAATCATAGCAACATAGATGGCATCATCATCATAAGTCATCCGGATTTCCGATTTGGCCTCGCTGTAGCTGGTATCGTACGGGGTTACCATGAAAAAATTGTCGGCCACATCAGCCCTCATCCAGTCCTCTTCATCAATCACGCCATCAAGCACAATTTCTCCTTCCATTTTCTGGATATGAAGCACATAATGGCTGTTTATGGACCTTGACAGTGAACGGTCATCAAGCACCTGCGCATGAAGCAGATTGGCCGTGGAAAACAGAATAATTAGACAAAAGATAAAAAGGGTTGTAATTCTGAAATTAAGATGTTCGATCATTACTTAAACTTTCCTTGAATTTCTAACAGGGTGGTGTTGTAGGCTATCTTATGGCCTGTAGTGATATGATATTGTAGACTGATTAATAAGGAAATCTATCGAAACCCTGAATTGAAAACAACGAAATGGCCGATTTTTCAACTAACTCTTCCTAAATCAACACGGTTAATTCTAAAGCATGAATTACACTTTTTTTACAGCTTTTTGACTGGATTCTCGCGTCAAAATTTGCCTGTATTGCACTGAGAAAATGATCAATTTTTGATAGATATTCTGTTTCAGAACTTTTAAACTGGCTTATATCCGATGCAACTGAAAACTTAAGTCTATCCTGATGAAAACAGCTCTAAATATTTTCGCGCCCATTCTGATTATTATATTATTAAAACCTGCTCTGCTGCTGGCTGATACTCCGAAACAGACAGGTTCTGCTGACGAAGATCTGCTGATTGGCACGAGGGTTGTACCGCCATTTGTGATGCAGAATGAAGATGGCATCTACAGTGGCATTACGATTAATTTATGGGAACAGATTGCTGAGGAGCTTGACTTAAATTTTCGTTACGAAGAAACCGACATACAAGGCATGCTGGATGGCGTGGCTGAAGGCAGATACTTTGCTTCGGCATCGGCGTTAACCATTACCAGCGAGCGTGAAGAGTATCTGGACTTTACACACCCTTTCTATGTAACAGGGCTTGGAATCGCGGTTCCTCACCGCCCAACCGGGCTGCTGGGTTCTATCCGGGCATTATTTTCACCTGAATTTTGGTGGGTTATTTTTCTGCTGTTTGGCCTTCTGTTGTTTTGGGGTTCACTTGTCTGGATTTTTGAACGCCATAAAAATACCGATGAGTTTGGCGGATCGTCCGCAGAAGGAATTGGCAGCGGATTTTGGTGGGCTGCTGTTACCATGACAACCGTCGGCTACGGAGATAAATCTCCACGAACACTGGGCGGACGGATTGTAGGTTTTGCCTGGATGTTCACCGCTATTATTGTAATCTCATTTTTCACTGCATCCATTGCTTCGAGCCTGACCGTTACGCAGCTCGAAAGCCGGGTAAACGGGCCGGAAGACCTCCCGAATGCGCGGGTAGGTGTACTTCAGCATTCGGCCACTGAAGCCTTTTTGACTGAAGAAAATATCGGGTCACGCGCTTACGCTACTATCGAAGAGGGATTGCAGGCCGTTGAAAATGAGCAAATAGATGCGTTTGTGCACGATGCCCCGATCATTGCTTACATGATTCAGCAGGATTTCAGAAACCGGGTCAGAATTCTTCCAAATACATTTAACGATCAGTATTACGGAATTGCACTGCCATTGAACAGTGAATACCGCAACCCGATCAACCGCATCACTCTTGAGATTATTAACAGTGATGAGTGGGAAACAATGCTGCGACGGTATTTGGGAGATTGATTTTTTTGATTTTGGGTAATTCTAATGAATGATTTCACACCAATCATAATTATTTATTATTGAGAATGTCCTGAACTCAAACCAAACACTCATCAATATGTCGAAAAATCTAACCAGGAAACAGTTTCTGAAACTGGCCGGCTCAGCGGCCGCGATCTCTTCTTTTGGATTTCCCTCCATCATAATTCCCAAACGTAAAGAAAAAATCGGGGTGGCCCTGGTTGGCCTCGGGCGGTATGCATCCGGACAGCTTGCTCCGGCCCTGCAGGAAACCGAACATTGCGAACTCCGCGGAATTGTAACAGGCACTCCATCAAAAATACCGGAGTGGCAAGAGCAGTACGGTATCCCCGACCGAAATGTGTATAATTACGAAACCCTCCCCGACATTGCCAGCAATGATGATATTGATGTGATCTACATCGTAACTCCGCCGGGAGTTCATGCACGAGATGCCATTGTGGGAGCAGAAGCCGGCAAACACGTTTGGTGCGAAAAACCGATGGCCATGAATGAGCAGGAGTGCCAGGCCATAATAGATGCAGCAGAAAAAAACCGGGTTCAGCTAACCATCGGCTATCGGATGCAGCACGAACCCAACACGCAAACCATCATTCGGTTCGGGCGTGAAGAAACTTACGGCCAAATAACAGGAGTGCAAACCGGGGCAGGCTACAGCGGTGCACATACCGACCCCGAAAACTGGCGGCGTATTCCTGAAATGGGTGGAGGCGCTCTTTACGACATGGGAGTTTACCCGATCAACGCGGCACGTTATGCCACAGGAATGGAGCCGGTCGCAGTTACGGGAAAGCAGTGGTCCGAGCGTGAAGAGATGTACAGTGATGTTGACGAGTTTTCTGAATTTGAGCTCGAATTTGCGAACGGCCTGAAAGCTTTCGGAGAAACCAGCTTTGGAAAATCCACCAACTACCTGAATGTGGAATGCACAGACGGCTGGTACAGGCTGGAGCCGATGCAATCGTACCGCGGTGTGCGGGGTGAAACCAGTGATGGTAACCAACTACCCTCTGCAGGAATAAACCAGCAGGCCCGCCAGATGGATAATGATGCAATTGCCATCAAAGAAAACAAGGCCCCGATTGTCCCCGGCGAAGATGGCCTGGCCGACATCCGCATTGTGAAAGCAGTGATGGAATCCTCAAGAATGGGCGGTGAAAGAATTGAACTTTAAGCATTGTAATTCCAAAATTTTGCTCAGAATATCTGATTGTTTTTTGGTAATACTGGAAACTTTTCTGGTAATCTGTTTGAAGTAAAATTAATCCCCTCTCGAGAGGGGAAATGTGAAGATGAAAGTGCGTAGCACTGTTCATCGAACGAGGGGTGTGTCCCTGAATTAGGCTTTGTGCCCCAAAGAACACACCCCACCGAGGTTTCGGTGCAGTCTTTTCCATTTATCCACAAAGTTTCCAGTAGAACCTGTTTTTTATCGCAGGCTGAACTTTCATGCAGATATTCCATTTTATCCTCTGATTAAGGATATTGTACGCTTAAACCATCGACAATTCTTTATCTGATCATACATGTCTGTAAAGATTACTTTTGGAAAAAAAGAACAAACACATTGGCTTTCACCGCTGCTTGGAGGGATTATTTCCTTTCTGCTTTCTGCCACAGCTTTTTGGTTTCTGTTGAGTGATGAAGAAGTTCAGGGCGGCATACCTTTTTTACCTGATCATATCAACACAACGATCGGCCAAATTTTCGTTGCTGCAGGTGGAATATTTACAGCACTTTTGGGATTGTATGCTTTTTATGAGTTTTCAAAAATGGTAAAAAAAGCAAAATAAAACCGGTTGGTTAATCATATAATCATCCAATTCACCGATTCCTGATTGTAAATCATCAGTCAGCAGTAATTTATTGAAAATGCAGATATTGACTTTAAAATCACCTAATAAATAGGGTACATAATCATTATCTATGTGACTTGAACCCAGCTGATTTTTAGCTTTGAAATGTCAACTATAATTAATGAAAAAATTCAAGGATGGATAAAAAAGATTCTCAAAACAGTGCTAACAGTGAAAGTAAATGTCCGTTTCACAGCGGAGTAGTTAAGGATACGGCCGGATCAGGAACAAGAATCCGGGACTGGTGGCCCAACAGGCTGAATCTCGATATTTTGCGTCAGCACTCACCTAAATCAGATCCTTTTGGTGAGGAATTCAACTATGCTGATGAGTTCAACAGCCTGGATTATGATGCCGTTAAAAAAGATCTAAACGAATTGATGACTGATTCCCAGGATTGGTGGCCCGCAGACTGGGGGCATTACGGCCCGTTGATGATCCGTATGGCCTGGCATAGTGCCGGAACGTACCGGGTTGCCGACGGACGTGGCGGCGGAAGCACAGGAAATCAGCGGTTTGCACCGGTCAATAGCTGGCCCGATAACGTGAGCCTCGACAAAGCCCGGCGCCTGCTTTGGCCAATCAAAGAAAAATATGGCAGAAAGCTCTCATGGGCCGACCTGATGATTCTTGCCGGCAACGTTGCCTTGGAGTCGATGGGCTTTAAAACATTCGGATTCGGCGGCGGCCGGGTTGATGTTTGGGAACCGGAAAAAGATATCAACTGGGGGCCTGAACACGAATGGCTGGCCGATGAGCGGCATGATGAAGACGGCAACCTGAAGGGAAGACTTGCTGCAGACCACATGGGTCTCATTTACGTGAACCCGGAAGGGCCAAACGGTGAACCCGATCCTAAAAAAGCAGCCAAATTCATCCGTCAGTCTTTCCGCAGAATGGCTATGGATGACGAAGAAACCGTTGCCCTGATTGCGGGCGGGCACACATTCGGCAAAGTTCACGGTGCAGCTCCCGAAGAGCACCTCGGTGCAGATCCTGAGAAAGCACCCATAGAAGAGATGGGACTTGGCTGGAAGAGCGATTATGGAACCGGAAAAGGCGCCGATACCATCACCAGCGGACTGGAAGGTGCATGGACAAACGAACCAATAAAATGGGACATGGGCTTTTTTGAAAACCTGTTTGAATATGAGTGGGAACTGACAAAAAGCCCGGCAGGAAAATGGCAGTGGCAGCCGAAAGACGGCGCAGGCGATGGCACGGTACCCGATGCCCACATCGAAGGGAAAAAGAATCCGCCGATGATGCTGACCACAGATCTTGCGCTGATTGAAGACCCTGAGTACAGAAAAATCTCTGAGAAATTTTATAATGACCCGGAATACTTCGCCGATGCCTTCGCTCGTGCCTGGTTCAAGCTGGTGCACCGTGATATGGGGCCAAAATCCCGCTATCTCGGCCCTGAAGTTCCGGAAGAAGACCTGATCTGGCAGGACCCGGTTCCTGAAGCAGATCATGATCTGATCAACGAGAACGATATCGAAGAACTGAAAGGAAAAATTCTTGACACCGGGCTTTCCGTTAACGAGCTGGTTTCTACGGCCTGGGCTTCTGCATCAACCTACCGCGATTCGGATAAGCGAGGCGGCGCAAACGGTGCAAGGATTCGTCTCGAACCACAGAAAAACTGGGAAGTAAACAATCCAAGGCAGCTTGAAAAAGTGCTCGGCAAACTCGAAGAAATTCAAAAAGAGTTTAATGGCGCTCAGTCAGGAAACAAGAAAGTATCACTTGCAGACCTGATCGTACTCGGCGGAGCTGCTGCAATTGAAAAAGCAGCGGAAAATGCGGGGCATGATGTAACCGTGCCGTTCACTCCAGGCAGGACAGATGCTTCTGCAGAGCAGACCGAGGTTGAATCTTTCGAATGGCTGAAACCTGAAGCCGACGGTTTCCGAAACTATTTTAAACCGCACGCACGCAGAAACGAAACGGCTGAAGAGATGCTTGTAGACAAGGCCCAGCTTATGACGTTAAGTATCCCGGAAATGACGGCCCTGATTGGCGGAATGCGTGTGTTGGATACAAACTGGGACGGAACCAGGCATGGCGTATTTACAGAAAAGCCGGGTACACTTTCAAACGATTTCTTCAAAAATCTGCTCGACCTGAGGTATGAGTGGAAAGCAACGTCTGATGAAGGAGAATTGTTTGAAGCCCGCGATCGTGACTCCGGCAAAGTTAAATGGACTGCCACCCGTGCAGACCTGATCTTTGGTTCAAACTCTGAACTGAGAGCCGTTGCCGAGGTGTACGGAAGCTCAGATTCTGATGGAAAATTCCTCAGTAACTTCGTAAAAGCCTGGGACAAAGTGATGAACCTGGATCGTTTCGATCTGAAGTAACCGGGTTTTTAAAATCATCCATCTTTTGCAAAAGGCGGCCTGTTCTCAGGCTGCCTTTTTTTATGTACATTCAGAAAAAGGTTCTACTGAAAATTTGTGGGAAAATTTGGTTGATAGTTCAAATACATCCCCTCTTGAGAGGGGCACATTTTTTGAACGCGACAGCGCTCATTTTTTGAACACGAAGTGAAATGTGAAGATGAAAGTCCGGCGACTGACGGACGGTTCATCGAACGAGGCCTGCCTGCACGTAGCCTCTAAATATTTGATTACTTGATTTAATTAAGTTTCGGCGAAGGCAGGGGTGTGTCCCTGAATAAGGCTTCGTACCCCAAATAACACACCCCTTGTCAGTCAAAAAACCACGACAAGTCGTGTTTTTGACTAACTTCTCCCCTCTCAAGAGGGGATTCGTTTTACCCACAAAGTTTTCATTAGAACAAAAAAAATGAGATGTACACTGGATTTCTCAAAATGAATTTAATGGTGATAAAGGTTCGAAACTCATCTTCTTTCATCTGCGTAAAGCCGGGAAAATTTATCGAATTGTATGAGTAAACAATCACTGAAAATTTTCAGGCTTCTTCCTTACATGATCCTCATAACCTTAATAGTTATGATGATTGTTGAATATCTGGGATGGAAAATTATCCAGCATTCAACGGGTGATTTTTTGTTTCCGGGATTCGTATCCCGGGAAGTTATGGCGAGTGTTTTAATGAACTCTCTCGGAGCCATTCTTTTCGGATTTCTTTTTTCCGCAATTTCAATGATCATCCCATCACTACGGAAAAATTGGAGAAAGATCATTCACATCCCTGTTTGGATTGGTATTGTGGTTTTTAATCTCTACATGATTGTTCTTGTTAGTATTGGCCTTTTTCAAATTTGAAATCAAATCCAGTGACACTGTCCTTTATTTAAAAAGTCTTCAAACTATTCTTGAGGATACGGGCTCTCCACTACTCCAAGCTGTGTCCAGAAGCCGAGCTCATACCAGTTGTAGGTAACCCCTGCGAGGTGGCCATCTTGCACATCGATCAGCAGGAGATTCGATTTACTTGACTCCAAAGATGGCACGAGCGGCCGATGGCTTGAAGAACGCAGGTTCACTGATACTCCACGGGTTCGAGAAGGAATTCGATCTCCCAGGCGTGCACGGAGTAGACGCTCTCCAGGCTCTGCTCTGAAAAGAAGGTGTTTCCGGTCACCGAGGCTTCGCCGGGCATAATGTCGTAGTCAGAGATTATGACATCGACCACCCCTGTGACCCGGCCGTTTTCAACGCCGAAGATGCGCGCATCAAAGCCTTCTGCAGGACCCGGGGACCCGGCTACATGGGAATCCATTGTGATCTTTTCACCGCCACCGATTGCATGGGCCAGTCCCGTTCGCACCGTGTCGGCTGGCTCGTTTACTTCGTGTGTCACGTCGCTGAGTTCGGTTTGTGCAATCCCAAGCTCATGCAGGGTCTCAACGAGGGTCGGGCTTGAAGTAAAGAGCTGGACCGGTACGGTGTATAACTCCACATCATCAGATCTGTACGCCTCGGGTGGGACTACGAGTATATCCACCCACACCATGTTGAGCGGATCTTCCTTCTCGTGAATGGGCTTGCAGTCGATAGACCACACATAGAGCGGAGCGATATCACCAGAGGTGGCCACGTTTTCAGGCTCGAACCCCTCGGGCAGATAGATTTCGAATCCTTCGGGCAGGTAGGCTTCGGCATCGCTGGCCGGGAGAATGAAGACGCCAAGCTGCTCGTAACACGCTTCGAGAACGACGGATTCGGGAAGCATTTCTGCACCGGTTTCCGTCAATAGTCCTTCAAGAATATCGAAGTTCATGGAGTTGAAGACCTCGATATAGCTGGTGGCCAGCTCTTGGTTTAGAGCTGCCGCCGAATCGTGATCAGACTGTTGAAATGAGGAAGCACTAAATACCAACCCAAAAATGAGTATAAAAATTGTTATTGAAAAGTGTGATGTAGCTTTTTGTTCTTTCATGATCTTCTTGATTTTGTGTTATATGTAAGTCGTCCCGAGTTAATTCGGGATGACAACTCTGTATTTGGATTTTTTCTTTGTTCTCTATAGTCGAAACAGGAGATTCGGATTACTTTACCTCTAACACCCCCATCATTCCCTGGTCTTCGTGGTCGAGGATGTGGCAGTGGAACATCCACTTGCCCGGGTAGTTGTCGTATCGGACGATAAAACGAGCCGATTCAAAGCCGGGCACGTTGATGGTATCCTCCCATTTTCTCTGTTCAACCGGCTCGCCGTTGCGGTCGATTACCTGGAACTGAAATCCGTGTAGATGAAACGGATGATCCATTCCCACCAGGTTCTGGACATCCCAGATTTCGGTGGCACCCAGCTCTGCGGTTTCATCCACCCGGTTCATATCCATCGTTTTGCTGTTGATCTTGCCGTTGGTCATTCGCATCACCCGCGTTTCGGTGGCATCCTCAATGTTCAGTTCAGGAATTTTTCGCAGGGTTACCGGCATTTCAAAGGGTTCCAGAACAGGATTCTCATTGGTGTAACGGAGAGTCAGCAGGTCGTTGGTTTCGTCCCAGTTCGATGGGCGAAACATCGGCATATACCGGTCGTAGGGCAGGTCCCGGAGGATCACTTTGCTTCCGGGTTCACCGGTTCCATAGACGAGCAGTTCGGCCCGTTCCCCGTTTGAGAGGATAATTTCATCCACTTCCCTGGGGTGCTCAAACAATCCGCCATCGCTGCCGATGTGTGTGAAAGTGTGGCCTTCAAGTGCAAGCCGGTACATTCGCGCACCGGATGCATTCACAATTCGCCACCGCTGAACTTCTCCGCTGCGGATGGATAGCTCCGGCATCACTTCATCATTTACAAACAGCACGTCCCCTTCCCGGCCGTTCATATCATCCACGCGTTCCTGGCGTGAACCGGGTTCTGCAAATTCGATTTCCCCCTCTTCATCAAACCGGTTGTCAGATAAAATCAACAATCGTTCAGTCAGTGTATCGGGCAGCGGATCATTGGGATCGCTGATAATGATCCCGCCGTACAACCCCATGCCTACCTGCCAGGCGGTGCGATGGTGCGGATGCGGATGATACCAGTAGGTTCCCGCTGTACCTTCATGAATTTTGAATGTATAAGTGAAGGTTTCTCCGGGCTCTACGGGATGAAATGGGCTGCCGTCCATGATGAAAGGCAGATGAATGCCATGCCAGTGAACGGTGGTTTTTTCGGGCAGATTATTTTTGAAGTGGATGATGACGCTGTCACCCTCTGAGGCTTTCAAAAGCGGTCCGGGAATTCGTCCGTTATAGGCGTATACATCAGATTTTACACCCGGTTTCAGGGAAATCCGTTCTTTGGAAGCCGTCAGTTCCACCTCCACAATTCCCGGTTCTGAAGAAAGGTTCTCCAGAACGGGATGGCCGGCAATTGTATCTTCAGTAGTTATCTCAGAGTCTGCTTGGGAATGTTGCATAACACCGGCCATACTGATTGCAGAGAATAATAGTATTGGCAAGATTACTGCCGGGAGAAAACGTTTTGAAGTAAGTAGTTTCAAATATCTCATACTATTATGGGTTTTTTTGATTGAAATGGTGGATGATCGATTTCAAATAATCGGTATCAACGGAGGCGACGAATCTACGGTTCAATGGTGATTTCCTGCCACACATCGGCCGTTAGCTCCACTTCCACAATTCCGGATACATTGAAGAAATTCTCCGGCAGGGGTTACGCTCAGGAACGCCTCGAGTCTATTCCCCAGGGTTATTCATCATAGCTAAGCTGGAATCGGTTAGTTGAAACATTAATCGTCATCGAGGTCCGGGCCGTAAGCCGCCTCGCCGGGCAATGCGGTCCCCTGCCAGCCGACCATCTGCCAGCGGTCGTCCTCTTTCACCCAGATCATTGTGTGGCGCACGACGACAGTTCCGAGATCTCCCTCAGAGCTCACATACTTCGAGCGTCCTGTGATCACGGCGGTGTTCCCGAACTGCCGAACGCGCGTTTCGTCGTTGATGATCTCCTCCACAACGGGCGGCCGGGCGGCCTCGATCATCTCCACTGCGTCCTGCTTGTCGGAGTAGCTGGCATCAGCGTTGATGGACAGGAAATCGTCCGAATAAAGTCGATCGATGGTTTCCGCGTCCCCCGGCAGCTCCGTGGCATCAAACACCTCCCGTTCCAGTTGCTTGAAGAACTCTTCGTCGTAGTCCTCGGCCAGTTCTTCGTTTTGGCTGGCAGAAGTTTCGCTGTCACTGTTTCGGGGCTCACACGATAATAGTAATAGAACTGCTGTAGCTATAGTAAAAAAGGAAATTACTCGAATGTGTCTCATTTCTGATCCTCCATTAATTTTTTAAAGTTGACTTAGTGTAGGTGTAATAAATGATTTCTTACTCAATATTCACTTCCTGCATGACGCCAAGGTGTCCGGTGATCTCGGAGACAAAAAGATAGCGGCCGGGCTCCAGGTCGAGCGTGAAGTAGCCGGTATCGCCTTCCGGGAGGATGTTTTTACCTCCGAGCAGTGTAGCCGGGGCAGGCGGCCAGAGGCCGTCGCGTTCCAACCACGGGAGCCAATCCAATACGTCTTGTACACTCTCCTCTTCATTAAGGCGAGCAACGTGCACGTTATGGTAGTTGCCCTCCTCGAAATGGACCGCTACGGTGTGTTGACCCGGTGTTAGCTCACCATCGATATCCATTACGTAGTTAGAGAGCGTGATGTCGATATCCGCCTTGGGAGGAAGTGCTTCCGAGCGTTCCTCGGCCACAATGAGCTCACGCACCATTCCCTCCATGGCGTGCAATTCACCGTCCTCCGTCTTTACATAACACTCCATCACATATGTGCCGGGAGGTAGCTTCATGATGACTTCGGTGCTGCGCCCTGCGTCGATGAAACCGACGCCTCCCATCCACCGAGCATCATGGAACCATTCCGGTAAACTGGCCACCTGTTGAGCCTCTGAGGGGCCCATTCCGTCATCTCTGGCAGCCATCCACATTTCATTCACCGGTGGGTAGACTTCCCCGGCGAAGTGATCGAACGTTTTGCCTTCCGGAAGAAGATGGAAAAGGAGCATGTGCGGCTCGTCTCCATCATTGGTGAACTTGATGGTCGTCCACCCGGATGGTATTTCGTCAGGAGCATCAAAGGCATAGTCGGTCGCGATTATTTCGATGAACTCTCGCTCTGTGCTTGTAACGGTGTCCGACGCCTTCTGCCCAAGGCAGGGGCTCAGGTATCCTGCGGTTATTGCAATAACAAGGACTATCACGTAATTACGGTGCATAACTTTACGAAATTAGTTGCGGTTACGACAACCATTTCGGGCTGTACGCTCATTCTCGCCATCTTCCTAATGTGGATACCGGTGAAGGGTGTACAAATTGTCTTTATGAAGAGTGCACAGGGGCGCCAATTGCTCGAACGCTTCTGGAGCCTTCTCCTGGGATCGTTCAGCAAATTCGCTCCACACTTCCACAAAGCCTGCGTGGTCGTCGGTTTCGATAAAGAAGTTGAAGTTGTATTCATCGCCCCAAAGGTGCGTGAGTATGCCCCAGTCAATAATCTCGCCTGCCTCCCGCATCTCATTGAGGATAGGTGCCAGGCTCTCGTCCCAGATCTCTGAAACTTCACTCATATTTTCCTGTGGGCACACATTCTGATTGAGCATCATAAAAGTGGTTTCCCGCTCGGGCTCGTCTTCGTTGTTCATCGCCTCCTGCCCGAAAGCAGGGGGTACAAGCATGAGGGAGACAAATGTAAGGGTGAACAAAACGGTGAAAATGGATGATAAATTAGTCATGTCGATTCCTCCTTTGTAGTAGTTGATTGTTGTTTTGATGCTCGGGATAGAGGGGATGGAGATGTCTGGATTCCACGTCATTGCCGTGAAATCGGGTTATGGCTCCATCGTTACCTCCTTAAGAACTCAATATGATTTGAGAAATTTGAATTCAGAGCTAAAAACCCTCTTGTTACTTGCGATGGAGGGAAGGCTCTTTTTCAAAAAGTTAATCTCGGATTCAGGCTTTTTAGTGTTTACCTGTGGTCAAGTGTTCTTGTTGGCATTCATCTTATATTGATTATGAAGAAAGACTCTTGCTTACTCAATTCTAACATCCTGTACAACTCCCAAAAAACCGGTGTACTCAGAAAGAAATATGTAGCGTCCGGATTTCAGTTCTGTGGTAAAGTAGGTTGTTGCACCGGCAGGCATCAGATGCATTCCGCCTGCAAATGTGAAGGGGCTCGGTGTACGAAGCCCGTCTACTTCAAAAAAGTTAATAAAGTGCAATAGTTCATCTACATCTGCACCCTCATCTACCCGAACCACATGCACATTGTGGCCAAATCCCTCTTCCGGATTTTCAACTACATGAACTGAAAATGTGTGCTTGCCGGGAGTCAGGTCTCCCTGAATATCCATTTCAAAATTGGAAAGGGTGATGTTGATATCAGCCTCAGGCGGTGTAGTGCCGGATTGCCTTTCAGTTACAGTTAATTCCCGTAACATTCCTTCCACTGAGTGCATCTCTCCCTCTTCATTTTTAAAATAGCACTCCAGGATATAGGTGCCGGGATCAAGGCGCAGCATGATCTCCGTACTTTCACCGGCCGGAACAATTCCGGTTCCTCCCATAAATTCAATGCCGGCAAACCATTCGGGAAGATTTGGCATCAGCTTTTCAAACACCAATTCCTGTTCCAGGCCATCGTCCCGTAATGCATACCATACTTCGTTGAAAGGCATAACAATTTGGGTTGTGTAATCATCAAGATTTTTACCGTCGGGTATTTTAGCCAATAACAAAAAATGATCTTCATTTCCATGGTTTTCAAACTGAATGGTTGTCCAGCCCGACGGGATTTGACCAGGAGCCTGGTAAGCGTAATCTTCTGCTATGACCGTAATAGAATGATCAGAGTGATCCGCTGAAGAAGAGTGATTTTGACCATGGGCTGATTGGAATACTAACCCGGTAATAATTACCGAAAAAGCGAGTAGTTTTATTATCTGTACCATATTTTTTGTGTTTAATGACCGGTTATACATTTTTACTCTCTGCTTGAATTTACCTGCTTATTTTACCTCTTTTTAAATAAAAAAATTAAAGCCTGCAATATCAAAATTTAATAAGTGCAATAATTTCAAAAATAAAGCACCAAGTTACTTGTAAATATTCGATTTAATTGCTCATTCAGGTGCATACATTTTAATTTTTGTAAAAAGAAAAGAGTATCATATTTAACAAGCTCTGGTATTAATCCGGAGCTTTCTCAAAATATATTAATCGCCAACTGACCGGCCGCTATCGCTTGAACTGCGTCAATAAATGTTGCCGGTATTTTCAAAATTTGCACTTTAGCCCATTTACCGTTTTCGTTCACTCGATCATATCTGTTATTTTAAACTGTTCTTCTGGAATTGTTGGTTTAACCTGAACTCGAGATAAAAATGATGATAATTGGTTAAATGCGTCATATTGAGCGCAATTCCGATGGTGCTTTTCCAACGGAATGAAGTCGAAATATGGAGTTTTCGACTTCGTTCCGACCAAAAAACGGTCGAAACTGCGCCTGTCTGCTGGCAAGGCAGGCTCAAACTGACGAGACCTTCAATTTATGTCGAACTCACGTTGGTTTAATAAATTCAAAACCTGTCAGCAGTCCGGATAATCCGGATATACTGACAGGCTGCCATAATCAGATTAGAGCGAGTTTAAAGTCTAAAGGCTGGACATTACACCACTGATAATTTAGCTCTGTGCCGTAATGAACAGTACCGCTCCGGGTTTTACTGTCATATCTGATTCCCGATGATCCGGGTTTGGCACAAGAAGCAAGCCAATTCCTATGGGACTATCCATTCCTGCCGAAGCCCGCTGCATTAATCGCCCGGCATTTCGTGAAAATTCTCTTTTGGCTTCATTCAAAGAAAATGGCCCAGCTACACCGCCGGGAAATAGTGTATCACCGGGAATAAATGAATCTCCCGGAATAAATGAATCTCCCGGAATAAATCTGCTTAAAACCGATACTACATCACGGGAACGCAATGGAGAAGGCCTCTCTCCAAGTTGTACTTCTACAGCTTGTTCCCGTATGATTCGTCCGTTAGAGTCTAATATCATTATGAGTAATTGAGGAGGCAACACTCTTGCCGAACGCCCCATCTGAACAGAACCCTGTACATTTTCTGAGATCCAGCGTCCAAATTCCTCTGCAGTTACCCCTCCTCTTTGACCGGCTTGCCTGTGAAGAGAACTGTAGGCAGATTCATTCACAACAAAATTAAGAGTGATATTCTCTGTTTTTTCATTCGCAACTTCCATCCCGGATTTCTCTGTGTCCACCGGTACCATTGCCATTCCTATAATTGCTGATATTGCAAATCCTGCTGCTATTAATTGTGTTTTCATTGCTCAATGATTTATTAAGATTTCAATTCATGGCGAACATACAGAATTACTCTTGGCTTCCTCTGTTTTATCTATTAGATTACTATCAAAGACTACTTAGTCCTTAAACTATGATTCGCCTGAGCATTTTAGGCCCGGCAGAATTACGCAACCAGCATGGGGTACTTGAGCATTCTTTTCTTGCCGGCCCAAAACGTCTTGCCTTACTTTCTTTTCTGGTTTTAAACCGGACGGATGGATTTCTGCGAAGAGATAAAATGCTTCCCTTTCTCTGGCCTGAAAAAGGCCAAAAAAGTGCCCGCAACTTATTAAGCAATATGCTTTATCACATCCGGAAATCTCTTGGAGGTGATATCATTATTACCAGGGGAACAGAGGAGCTAAGGATAAACCAAGACCTGATTAGGTGTGACGCCATTGAATTTGAAACTTCTTTTAATGAAGGAAAATGGAAACACGCGATTGATCTTTACAGGGGCAAACTTCTTGACGGGCTATTTATTCCGAATGCCTCTTCCGACTTTGAACAATGGTTAGATCTTGAAAGAGAAAATTTTCACCGGATGTATACCGAATCTCTTGAGCAGATTGCTGAGAAGGCTGAGAAAAAACAAAACTATAATGAAGCAGCTACATGGTGGAAATCTCTTGCTTCTGAAAACCCATTTGAAACCCGCATTACCGAACGGTGGATCAGAGCGCTTGCTGCTACAGGAAAACTTAGTGAAGCCAAACGCCGCGCGGAGGAACACGGGATATTTCTTGAAAATGAGCTTGGCGAAGATCGCACAAAAGTGATTCAGAAGCTGACCCGAAATTTAGATCAATTTCAAAAAGAAGCTGAAATTGAATCAAACGGGTTTGGGAAATCAACCAGTGATAAGAATATTACTTCCATAGCAGTTCTGCCATTCGAGGAGTTGGCACAAGACACAGACTCATCGAATTTTGCAAACGGATTACATCACGATTTACTGACCAGGCTTTCGGGTGTGGCCGGTTTAAAAGTTATATCCAGAACTTCCGTTTTACGATACAGGAATTTACAAAAATCTATTGCTGAAATTGCCTCTGAACTAAATGTAGATTATATCGTGGAGGGAGGTATTCAAAAATCGGGCGGACAAATGCGGCTGCATATCCAGGTTATTGATACTAAAACAGACGGACATACCTTGGCAGAAACCTATGACCGAAAACTGAACAAAACCAATTTTTTTGATGTACAATCCGATCTTGCAGAAAAGATTGCCGAAGCATTTCAAACAAACCTCTCCCCAAAAGAAAAAGAAAGATTAGCAGAATGGACACCAACCAAAAGTATCAGTGCGTATCGATTTTATACGATGGGCAGGCTGAAGCTTGATCAGCGTACAAAAAAGAGTATGCAAAGATCACTGCATTACTTTAACCAGGCTGTTGAACTGGACCCGGACTACGCCC